>DATKYC010000374.1:0-2358 GCA_035528695.1 Acidobacteriota bacterium
GCCGGTTACCACTCTCCTCCTCCTCGACTAATGAGCGTTTCGCCGGCGGGCAACCGCCGGCAAAACGACAGACTCCAAACATGCCCGAAGGGTGATACCTGCTGAGGCTGTCGAAAAAGGTACCTCCCGATCATTTTTTCCTGATGCTTGTCTTCATCGGTTCACTTAAAAAAATACATCTAACAGATTATAATCTTTAATAAATATCCGTTGTGTGCTATCCTTGGCCAATAACTTTTTGGGGCGGATAAGCCATGGCCAAATTTAAAACCTATGACTATCGACAAAGGGTTCTCTTGCCGGTTTCCCTGGAAGATCAGTTGATGCCGGGCACCTTGGAATTTGCCATTCATACCCTGGTGGAAAAGCGGCTGGATATGTCCATTTTTGAGGGCAAGTACTGCAATGATGAGACCGGCAGGGCCGCGTATGACCCCAAAATCCTCTTGAAGGTGGTGTTGCTGGCCTATTCCCGGGGGTTGGTTTCTTCCCGGAAAATCGAGCAAGCCTGCCGGGAGAATGTCGTTTTCATCGCCTTAGCCTGTGGCCAGCAACCTGATCACAGCACCATTGCCGCCTTTGTTTCCTCCCTGAAAGATGAGATCATGCCCCTGTTTAGGGATGTGCTGCTGGTCTGTGAGGAGATGAACCTGTTGGGCGGAACCATGTTTGCCTTGGATGGCTGCAAGCTGCCTTCCAACGCCTCGAAAGAGTGGAGCGGCACTTTCCCCGAGCTCCAGAAGAAAAAGCAGAAGATCGAGGCCAAGGTGGCGCAGTTGCTGGAAGAGCAGATGCAAACCGACCGGGGGCAGGGTGAACCTTCCGGGCCCAGGGCTTTGGGCCCCAGCCGGCAGCAGCTGGTGGAGAAATTGCAAAAGAAGGCCGAGCTGATTGATACATGGCTGGCCGAGAACCAGCCCAAGCAAGGCGCCGCGGGTAGAGAAAAACAAAGTAATATTACGGACAATGACTCGGCCACCATGATGACTTCCCACGGCGTCGTCCAGGGATATAACAGCCAGGCCCTCATTGATGGAAAACATCAAGTGATTGTCCATGGTGAAGCCTTCGGCAACGGCCAAGACCATGGCCATATCCCGCCCATGCTGACCGGAGCCCTGGAAAACCTCCAGAGCCTTGGCCATGAACCGGATTACTTTAAGGAGAAGATTCTTACCGCCGACAGCAATTACCACACGCAGGTTAATTTGAAGGAGTGCCAGGAGTTGGGATTGGACGCCTATATTCCCGACAGAAAGTTCCGGAACCGGGACCCGAGATTCGCCACCCAGAAGCGGCGTCAGATGAGAAGATTTACCTTAAAAGACTTTCATCATGATGAGGCTCTGGATCAGTATATCTGCCCTAACGGCAAGGTCTTGGAACTGCGGGTCAAACGAGTTCTCAACCGTGGGCATCTTTACCGTAAATATTATGCTGCGGGAAAAGACTGCCAAGCTTGCCCATTAAGATTGCGATGCATTTATGCTGCTGGTGCCAAACGCAAACAATTGTTCGTTCCCCTAGGCGAAAGTCTCTCCAAGCAAATGGTGGAAAAAATCGATACCGAACCAGGACGCAGAATCTACCCGCAACGCCTGGCCATAGTAGAGCCCGTGTTTGCCAATATTCGGAGTAACAAGCGATTAGACCGGTTCACGTTAAGAGGCAAGATCAAGGTGAATATACAGTGGCTGCTGTACTGTCTGGTTCATAATATAGAAAAGGTCTTGAATTATGGGCTGGCCCCGGCGTAAAACTGAGGGGTAGGGAAGTCCAGGAAGAGCTACTCAATAGTGGTGACGCCAGGAAT
Source organism: Acidobacteriota bacterium (assembly GCA_035528695.1). Taxonomy (GTDB): domain Bacteria; phylum Desulfobacterota; class DSM-4660; order Desulfatiglandales; family Desulfatiglandaceae; genus DATKYC01. The sequence goes on from DATKYC010000374.1 coordinate 1,814, forward strand.
CGGAAGATCGTCAAGTTATCCTGCCCTTAAAATCCCCTAAAATACCCGGGAGGAGATCACGACAAGCTGAAATGGGTTTTTTCGACGGCCTCGCTATCTATCCATACTTATAAAACCCATTAAAGTGGGTTGAGATGCATATCATAGCTGTATCTATGCCCCTGGCGACATGTAAAGTCATAGTCTATAGTGTCCGCCCTCATCTGGTATCGGTTTGGTGATTGTCAGCTCAAATCTTGGTCATTACAAGCTATTGTCATTACTCATTAGCTCAATAGAATCCAGCCCGCCATTAAAAGTAATGTTATTGATAGAATTCTCTTTCGCGGCTCCCTCGGCTTTTATTTTAGGGGATTGGCCCGGAAAGGCCGAAAAGGCTGGGTCCGAAGCCCGGGAGGCGGCGCCCCGGTCTCGGCTTGGGTGCTCCGTGCGGGCCGTCCCTGCCCCTCCTGACACTCGGCGCCGCGCCTGCGCCAGTGGCTGTCGTTAACCTGCCCGCTTCCCCCAACCGCGGATGACCGATTTTTTCCTCGTATTTTGCCCCA
>DATKYC010000375.1:0-6531 GCA_035528695.1 Acidobacteriota bacterium
CTCATGTTCTGAAAGGTGCAGGCAATACCCAAGTTTACGATAGTCCAGGTCTTGCGCCCCACAATTCTTTTGCCCTTGAAATGGATGCCCCCCGAATCGGGTTTCAATATGCCGGTTATCAGCCGCAGCACGGTTGTCTTGCCGGCACCATTGGGGCCGATCATGCCCAGTATCTCGTCCCGACCCATAGAAAAACTGACATTATTCACAGCCCGCAGCCCCCCAAAGCCCTTACTCAGCCCCTCAATTTTCAGGAAAGGTTGGCCGGCCATATCAGCTTTCCTCCGCCTCTTCCCTCAACTCCCTCCGGGAGACCTTTCCTACATCCGTTTTGGGGAGCTCACCGCGGAATTCAATGATTTTGGGAACCTTGTAATGAGCCAGATTATTACGGCAAAAATCCATAATCTCCTCCTCGGAGATCTTGCCCCTGGCCTCACTCTGCAAAACCACGTAAGCCTTGATCAAGTGCCCCACTTTGGGGTCCGGAACACCGACCACCCCGGCGGCCTTAATCTGCGGATGACTATAGAGAACCTCTTCCACGTGCCTGGCAAACACCGAGTAACCCTTGTATTTAATCAGATCTCTTTTGCGATCAAAGAAGTGAAAATACCCTTCTTCATCCATCCTGACCAGATCTCCGGTTCTGAGCCATTTCTTGCCGTCCAACTCAATAATCGCCTCCTCGGTCTCCTCGGGTCTCTTCCAGTAGCCCTGCATCATGTTGGGGCCGTGGAGGATCAATTCACCCACTTGGTTCACGGGCATGAATTCCGTGCCATCAATGTCAACAATCGCGGCAGCTACGCCAGGGAGGGGCACACCAAAAGAACCGTTCTTGGGTCTATCATATGGGGTGCTGTGACTGACTGCGGTGGTTTCGGTCATGCCATAACCTTCCAGAATCTTGGCCCCCGTTCGTCTCTCCCACCCGCTGATGGTCGACTCGTGGAGGGTATCGGCGCCGCAGGCGATCAATTTGAGCCCCTTCCAGTTCACGCGCTCTGTCTTCTCATAGTCCTTGAGGTATTCAAATAGGGTGGGCACACCGTAAAAACCGGACGCTTTATAGCGTTCCATGGCCGAGAGGATATCATCTATATCCGGGGTGGTAAAAAGGACAAGGGTGGAGCCCTGAACCAGTGCATTGAGCATCACCACCACCTGTCCGTAAATGTGAAAAAAGGGCAAGAATGCTATGACCACTTCTCTGCCCTCCTCAAATATAGGCCAGAAAGAAATGGTCTGTGCCTGGAGTGACACCATATTATAATGGGTCAGTATTGCGGCCTTGGGGAGACCTGTAGTACCCCCGGTATAGGGCAACGCAGCGATATCTTGAGGATCGATCGTAATTTGTGGAGGTTGGGGGGGGTATTTTTTGATCAGGTCCTGGAATTGAATTAGGCCTGCTTCCTCCATAAACTTAGGCGTTGGGACGTGCATTTCCCCATAGACCTTTCCCAGGGCACTTTTTCCCAGCATCTTTTTGAGTGCAGGGAGGTATTCTGCAATATTGGTCAGGATCACATTCTTGAGGGCAGTGCCGGTCTCCTGAACGTTATCATACAATATATCTTGGCAGACGATCGTCTCTGCGTCACTATCCTCAAGCTGATGCTTTATTTCATGGCTGGTATAGACCGGGCTTATGGGCGTGACTTTGGCCCCCACCTTCAGGGCTCCGAAATAGGCAATCACATACTGGGGGCAGTTTAAGAGGTATAAAGCCACTGTATCTCCCTTGGCCACTCCCAGGTCGGCAAGGGCCGTGGCGAACCGGTCGACCAGCTCTCTAAGTTTCCCATAGCTGATTTTTTTGCCGTAGAAAATCAATGCGGTCTTGCTCTCGTATTTATCCGCCATTTGATCAAACAACTCAGGGACGCATACCTCGGGAACATCCACTTCTTCGGGAACACCTTCCGGATAGTATTTCAACCATGGCTTCGACATGTATGCTTCTTTTGCATTCATATATTATCCTCTATTACTTCTTAGTCCAGCGCCGCCGTACAAACCCGGCACGTCTTTCGTGTGGCTATATTTCTGATTTTGCACCGGGGACATTCCTTTTCTATCTTGTCCCGCAGCCAAGGGAAGAGGCCATCGGGCATATACAGAAGAATCAACAGTACTACACATGCGAACATCAACATTCGGATCTCTTGCCAGAAGCGCAGAAGCTCCAACAATGGGAAAAGGACGAATACGGCCCCAACCGGGCCGTATATGGTGGCGATCCCGCCGAATATGGCCCAGATAACCACCGTGAAAGACAGTGAAACTTCGAGGGTTGAAGGGCCTGCGATTCTCATGTAGTGGGCATAGAGCCCTCCGGCCACACCGGCGAAGAAACCACTTAGACAGAAAGCCAAAAGCTTGTATCGGGTGGTATTAATGCCCGATGCCCGCACAGCCACCTCATCCTCACGGATAGCATGGAAAATAATGCCTGTGTTTGAGTCGGTTATTTTCCACATGATTGTGCACAGGCCGAGCATAATCACGGCTACGATATAGTAATTAGCGACGCGAGACCGGACTATCCGTTCGATCCCCGAAATCCCATTTTCTCCACCTGTCAAGTCGGGAAAGGCAAAAACGATGCCCATCAGGATGATGGGGAAAGCAAGGGTGGTCAGGGCCAGATACGTACCCCTGAGCCTGAGGCACGGTATTCCTATAATAAGACCTGCCAGAACAGCGCCCAACGCGCCAAGCGGGATGCTGCCCCAGGGAGGGATATGCGCGTGATAATTGATCAGAGCCGCACAGTAGGCCCCCACTCCAAAAAAGAGGGCATGCCCGAAATTCATTTGGCCGGTAAAACCGGAAAGCAGGTCCCAGCTGGAGGCAAATATGGCGAAGATACAGGTGAGCGTGAAGATGCGCAGCAGGTAGGGATCTTTGCTAAATACAGGCAAGAGGAGCAGAAAGAGAAAAAAAAGCACGACAATGACACGGGATGGGAGAACAAGCACTTCGTTTTTGAGTATGGTAACCAGTTTTCTCAAGTAAAATCGGATAAGGTCCATCGCTATCTTTCTTCCTCAAAGGTCACACCAAAAAGGCCTTCCGGTCTTATGAGCAATACCAGAATCATAATAGAGAGGGCCACTGAACCCTTCAAAAAGGCGCCAGCCGGGATCAAAAAGACCACCAGGGCCTCTGCAAAACCCAGGATGTATGCCCCGATGAAGCAGCCCTTGAGGCTGCCAAGGCCACCCAGTACAACGACGGCCATCATCATGATCAGCGGGTGCATCCACATGTGCGGGTCCAGTACGGTAAGAGGGACAACAATAGCGCCTGTGAAAGCGGCCAATCCAACGGATATGCCCATGGTAATCATGGCGACCCGAGACTCGTTGATCCCCATAAGGTTGGCCACTTCCCTGTCCTGAGCCGTGGATCGGATCGCCAGGCCCAGTCTGGTCCTCATCAGCAGGACCCAGAGCACCGCCATAACGAGCAAGGCCGCAAAAAAGGTCAGGAGCTGTTGATAAAAGACCTTTACGCCCAAGATCGAAAGATACCCCTTGATCAGTGAGGGTACGCTGAGATACGTGCCGGTGAATATGAGGGTCATGATCTCCTGAAAGGCCATGGCCAAAGCGATGGTCGCTATGAGCACGGCACCCTCATGCTCTCGGATAGGGTTTATGAAAAGCTTGTAGGAGATCACGCCCAAAAGGGTGACTAGAACGATGGCCGCGACCATGCCCCAAATAGGATGGATGCCCATTTTATGAGTGGCGAAATAGATGCAGTAAGCAGCCACCATATAGAAGGCGGTGTGGGCGAGGTTTACGATGCGGGCCGCACCAAAGATAATGGAAAATCCTATGGCGAGAAGGGCGTATACACTCCCACTGATGAGACCGCCAATGATGATGTCCAGAACCATATGCCCTCAGAAAATGGGCGCTACCCGTCCCTCCGGCCCCCTGAGGGAAAGGGGCGGATTGCGCCAAATTTAGTGAAGCTCACTTATTTCTTATACTTCTCAATCATCCAGGGTGGTATCTTATAGGGGACCATTCCTTTATATGTAACTTCGGGTGCCCCTTTGGCTGCCACCCACTTGTTGGGCCACCAAGCCTTGAGTTCGCCATCCTGCCATTGAACCCCCAGGCTTGTCAGGTACCCCGGACCCCATTTCAGTTCATGCAGATGACGTCCTTCGGCATCCTTTAAATATGCCACTGTGCCGGCACAGGACTTGTGCACACGAGTCTCCATGATGGCCACTAACTTGTCGGAATCAAGGGTCCCGGCCTCCTCAATGGCCGGCGCAAGCGTGTTGACTATAACGGTGTACGTATCCGCAGTGTAGGTGGGTGTCTCACCGAATCGTTTCACATAGGTATCGACAAAGGGCTTTGTGAGTTCATTTTGCTCGACCCCACGGGCATAGGTATTCAAGGTCGATACATAGTTGCCCATCCCCTGGGTGGCCTGCCAGAAGCCGTCCTTCTGGGATTCCACATTGATGCCGACCTGTACGGCCGGTATCTTGAGTTCGCCGGCCTGTCTGGCAAAGGGAATCCCAACCGGGCCGGAAAAGATCGGGAAAATAATATGGGCCCCTGAACGCTGGATGGCGGACAGTTCGGCTGTGACATCCGTGGCATTTGGAGAGGGTCTCCAAATACCTACTATCTCCATACCATACTTGGGGAGTGCCCCCTCGATTGCTTTGATCATACCCTCTACCCATTGGGCCTTTTCCCCGACCACGGCGACTTTTATTTTGGGTATATTTAAAGTTTTTTTCAATATGGTGGCAATAGTGATCACATGGACGAAGCTCGTTTTGACAAGGTATGTGGAATTGAAAGGGGAGCCCCGGAACCAATATTTATACCTCTTGTAGTCCTTGGCCACCCGGTCGCAGATCGCATTCGTTGCAGCCCCAACGCCGATAAAGATCTTCTTGTAGTCCATGGCAATGTCCTGCATGGCCAGGACCTTCTCAGTCCGGAAACCGCCCACAACGAAGTCAACCTTGTCCCTGGTCATAAGCCGCTCCATGGCATTGGTGGCATCGGTCATGCTTAAAATCTCGATAGAGTCGGCTTTGACAAGCTCAATTTTCATTTTTTGGTCGCCGACCTGAATGCCGCCTTTGGCATTGATCTCCTCGGCAGCCATTGTGGCCCCATTCCAGTGTCCCTGTCCCTGCACAAATTGCATAGGGCCGATCACGCCGATCTTAATAACGTCGGCGCTCCAGGCAGGAAAGCCGAGGGTTATGATAAGACAGAAGACTGACAAGACACACCACCCAATAGTTCTTTTCTGCATAACCTTTCCCTCCTTTCGAATGTTTAGGGGTTAGGCATGAATGAAAACCAGGAGAGAGATGGACCGCGCGCACTGTCGAGGATCCACATCTCTCTCAACCACGAACAAGGGAAAACGGTAGATCGTAAAAGGGTATGAGCCCTGAGTGCTCGTCCAGGAATATTTGATTGACCACCAATGATCAAAACCTGCCGTAGTTTCTTCGTGTCTGGAGCCAAAGAGTGTTGATTAGAGAACAGCACACCATGACCTGCTTCTATTTCCAATATCAGTGGAAAACCAGCATGGTCGGAGAAGCCGAATATGTATTGAGAAACGACCTTTGTAGTGATGAAAGGTTAGCCATTCTTTTTGCAGATTTACGTCCATTGAACCCGGTTGCTGATCTTCAAGGCAGATCTCATGGATTTACAAAAATGGAAAGGTTGATCAACCGGTTAAAGTTCGTTTGGTGAACGCATGGCCTTCACAGTAACAAACCGCATGGTTTTTAGACCGACTGTAGCACAGGAACACAAGGTTTCTTAAGCCCGGCCAATGGCACTTTGTTATTTCGGATGGATTATTCCCTTAAATATATGATCAATCTGTAAATGTCAATAATCCTTATTTAGTTATTTGACAGCCAGTAAAATAATCTTGACCTTTTTTGACTCCATATTGTAATAATCGAAAATACCTGGATATCCTTTATGGTTTTTGCGTCATTTATCTCTGATTGTCTTGGTACACTATTTAACAGTAGATCTGGAGGCGTTCGCCATGAATAGGGAATACAAGACCATCAAAGTTGATATGAAGGGGCGTGTTGCTATTCTTACCATGGACAACCCGCCAGTGAATCAACTTTCCCCGGATTTCGGTGAAGAACTGCGAGATGTCATTACGTGGGCTTTGCAGGAACCCGAGATCAACACTGTCGTTCTTACGGGCACAGGCAAGAACTTTATGGCGGGCGCTGATATCACCCAGCTTCAAAATGTGAAAAAGAGAGATGATATTTTCCATAAGGCCTTGGAATCAGCTCGGTTCTTGAACCAGATCGAGGCAGGGCCCAAAGCGGTCATTGCTGCTATTAACGGTCATTGTCTTGGGGCCGGGTTGGAGTTGGCCATGGCCTGTCACTACCGGGCGGCCGTTAAAGGTGCAAAACTGGGGCAACCGGAGGTTCAGATAGGTCTCATACCGGGAGCCGGTGGCACACAGCGACTTCCCCGG
>DATKYC010000376.1:0-3715 GCA_035528695.1 Acidobacteriota bacterium
TAATTCCCTTCCCCGTGAGTCGTCCCCGGATATCACTATTCCTTACGTGTTCATCAATACCCAATACTCCGGCGTGGCCCCGGAGGATATTGAGCAGTCCATAACCATCCCCATTGAAAAGAAGCTTAAAGGTCTCGAGGCAGTCAAGAAAATCAAATCCTCCAGCACCGAAGGATTAAGTTCGATTATCATCGAGTTTATGGCAGGGACTGACATTAATGACGTTCTCTCCAAGACAAAGGATAAGGTAGACCTTGCAAAGCAGGATCTGCCCGCTGATCTGGAGGATGATCCTGAGGTCATTGAGATAAATATTTCCGAGTTGCCCATCGTTATTCTATCGCTTTCCGGAACCGTGGGTCTGGTCAGGCTCAAGGAGATGGCCGAAGATCTAGAGGAGGAGATAGAGTCCATCCCTGGCGTGCTGGAGGCCGACGTGACCGGTGGACTGGAGCGGGAGATCAAGGTCGAACCCTATCCGGATAAACTGGCCTACTATGGCCTCTCTATCCTCAGGCTCCAGACCGTCATCTCAGAGGAAAACCAGAATGTCTCTGGGGGTGCCATCCGCATGGGTGATGGTCGATTCCAGCTCCGGGTCCCGGGCGAGTTCCAGACCCCGGAGGAGATCTATGGTCTGGTGGTAGGTCTTCACCAGGGACGGCCCGTCTATCTAAAGGACGTGGCCCGGGTAGTAGACGGGTTCAAAGACGAAGAGGGCAGGGCTCGGTTGGACGGCCGTGAGGCTATTAACATCCAGGTCAAAAAACGCGCTGGTGAGAACGTGCTGGAAATAGCCGAGCAGGTCGACTTGCTCATCGAGGCAAAGATGGCCACATGGCCTGCCGGGACCAAGGTGACCAAGCTCATGGACCGGGCCAAGGACATCCGGAACATGGTGTCCGACCTGGAGAACAACATTATCACAGGCTTGATTCTGGTCATTGTGGTCCTCTTTTTTGTCATGGGTGTGCGCAACGCTGTGCTGGTGAGTCTGGCCATTCCTTTTCCATGTTGCTGTCTTTTATGATCCTCCACGCTTTGGGTATCACCCTCAACATGGTGGTCCTTTTCTCCCTTACCCTTTCCCTTGGCATGTTGGTGGACAATGCTATCGTCATTGTTGAAAATATTTTCCGCTATATGGAGCAGGGCGTGCCCCGTTTCCAGGCCGCCGTCAAGGCAACCCACGAAGTGGCCCAACCCGTGGCAGCATCGACCCTGACCACTGTGGCAGCGTTCTTTCCCATTCTGTTCTGGCCGGGAATCATGGGCGAGTTTATGGCCTATTTACCCAAGACGGTGATCATTACCCTGTCATCATCCCTGTTCGTGGCCCTTGTGATCAATCCGGCCCTGGCGGCGCTCTTCATGCGTCTTCCGGCCGGTCATCGTTCCTCCAAGATCAAGGTCACCGTGGAGGAAATTGAGCAGGCAGGCGAAGCGCCTCTTACGGTTCGAGGCCCATTCCTCAGGGCCTATCGCCGCCTTCTAAATGGCGCTCTTAACCATCGCCTGGCTGTGGTTGCCATATCTTTCTTGTCCCTTATTGCAATGGCAATGATCTGGTTTTACATGGTTGGGCTGGAGAAGCCGATCGAATTTTTTCCCGATGTCGATCCAAATGCCATCTATATCAATCTAGACATGCCTGAGGGGGCTGACCTGGAATACTCTGACCGGATTGCCCGGCAGGTGGAAATAGCCCTGTGCATGGGCTCCGGTCAGGAATTGGCCCCGCCCGATGCCAATCCGGCCGATTGCTATTACGGCAAAAGCGAGGGGAAGATCCATACACTGAAAAATGGCCAGCAGGTCAAAGGCCTCACCGATATGGCGAACATTAAGCACATCTACTCCCGGACCGTGGCCATTATCGGCGGGCAATCCTCCTTTGAGAATACTTCCCCCAACCATATTGGCATTCAGTTCTACGACATGGAGGACCGGATCGAGCCGTCCCCACAGACTGTGGAAGAGATAAGAAACAGAATCAAGGATATTCCTGGCGCTGAAATCAGCATTGCCAAACAAGAAGAGGGTCCCCCCACCGGTGCGCCCATCAATATCGAAATCTCGGGTGACAATTTCAACATTCTGGGCCGCATCAGCCAGCAGGTGCGGGCTGTGCTGGAAAAGATCCCTTTTGTCCAGGACATCCGCGATGATTATGTGGCAGGCTCGCCTACGGTAAAGGTTCGGGTCGACCGGCAGCGGGCGGCCCTGCTGGGTCTTTCCACAGACGTGATCGGCTTTGCCCTTAAAGTTGCCTTTAACGGAATAAAGGTCTCCACATTCAGGGAGGGCGACGAGGACTACGATATTACCGTGCAACTGCCCGAGTCGGATCGCCGGGGGACCGAAATCCTGCGCGAGTTGCTCATCCCAACGGAGGAAGGTCTGGTTCCCCTGAGTACAGTCGCAAAATTCGAGATCACCGGCGGTTTGGGTCAGGTAAACCGTATCAACCATGAGCGAGTGGTCACGGTTAAGGCCAATGTTGACGAGAAGCACGCCCCGGGACCTGTTGTCCGGGCCCGGGCCGAGGAGCTTTTGGCCAATGCGCCTCTTCCGCCCGGTTACAAAATGCGTTTTACCGGAGAGTTTGAGGAGCAGCAAAAGGCCCAGGACTTTTTATCCAAGGCCTTTGGCGCGGCCCTGTTCCTTATTATCATCATCCTTGTTACCCAGTTTAACTCGGTATCTCAGCCTCTAATCATCATGACCTCAGTCATCCTTTCTCTGGGCGGGGTCTTTGTAGGACTGGCCGTGCTGGACATGCCCTTTGGCATCATCATGACCGGGGTGGGGGTTATTTCACTGGCCGGGGTGGTTGTAAATAATGCCATCGTGCTCATCGACTATACTAACCGGCTCCACAAAAGAGGTATGCATTTCAGGGAGGCGATTGTTGCTGCCGGATGCACCCGCTTGCGGCCCGTCATCCTGACTGCGGTGACAACCATCCTCGGTCTGATGCCCATGGTAACGGGTATTGCCTACAATTTCCATAAGATGGAATTGTCCACCGGCAGTGAGTCGAGCCAGTGGTGGGGCCCCATGGCAAGTGCTGTTATTTTTGGCCTTACCATGGCCACGGTACTGACGCTGGTGGTCGTTCCGACCCTTTATTCTATGGTCTATACAGGCTCTCGTGCCGCGGGGCGTGGCGTCAAGGCTGTCCGACGGGCATACTGGGCTCCCTTCTACCGTCTTACCGGCACAAAACCTGAGGAAGAGGGGCAGGTTTAATGAACAGTAATTCCTACCTTGATTCTCCCGCCGGCCAGCGGGATCCGGGTTAGTTCCTTATAAATAAATTTGTGTTCAAATTTCGCAAAAAAATTTTTGTATAGCCGGGAAAGCCTTTGTTGTAAAGGCCCTCAAAAGAATGAATGGCGATTCAATTTTTTACAACCTGTTTGGTTCCGGCGTATCCTGCTTAAGAATTAAAAGATTGAGGGATTTGGAGATTGAGTTTCTTATCTGTGAAATTCTGTCTACTTTATGTGAATAGACAGAGCGAAGCGATTCCTTAACTTCCCCGCTGCAAGCGGGATAAATAGGCACTACAAACTTTAGTTCACTTTAGGCACTTTTCCGGTTTATCCGGGTTGGGTTATTAAAAGTTTGGGCCTATGGGTACAGTAAAGAATTTTGAGGATCTAAATTGTTGGCAAGACGCAAGGAGCTTTGTGGGACTGGTGTATGGGCT
>DATKYC010000377.1:0-4232 GCA_035528695.1 Acidobacteriota bacterium
AAGATCGAGCCTTTAAAATTCTGGAATCTGTCGCGAAGGATTCCCAGATCCTTTATTTCACGTGTCATGGTTGTCCTGAGAATTTGAATGTTGTTGAGCTAAAATAACGGAACCATTTAAGGATTGACACGGTTTTTAAACTTGGGCACAATATTTTCCCACTGTTGGATCACGTCTCATAGTTGCCTTGGCTGAAGCACATCAACATGCTGGCCAGGTGTGCTACATTCGTGGCCTGCTCAAAGGCAAAGGTTGGCAAGAATTCTAAAAAGATCTACTGGGGGAAGTTCATCCGCCGCAGCATATCCTTGAAGCGCGGGTCATCGCGCACGGTGCCCTGTGGCCATACGTTTAGAGAGACCAAGGTGGGCTCATGTTCCTTGAAGGCTTTCTCCAGCCACTCAAGGGCTAGGTCTTTCTCTCCGGCAAGATCATAAAGTCGCGCAATCTGGGTGGGCTGAATATAGGTTTGCTTTGAACGTTTCGCAAGCTTCTCTGCTGCGAGGCTCATCGCACCGGAGTAGCCAGCCTCCTCGTAGCCGCGCTCCAGGGCATCCGCAGCTTCACGATCGTCCAACACTTCAAAATATTTCTTCGCTTCTGCCAGAGCCTCCTCATGCATTTGCTTTTGGTGGAAGGCCACCCAGAGGCCTTCATGCGCCATCGGGAAGTTGGGTTCCGTTCTTAGGGTCTTACGGAACTGCGCGATAGCGTCATCATACTGGCCCAAGTTAAACAAGTGCATACCAAAAACACCTTGGGCAAAGAAGTTGAGCGGGTCTAATTCCAAGGCTCGCTCAATCTCCGCAATCGCTTCCTCTATATGTCCTGTCATGTCTAAGAAAGACGAGTAAACTAAGCGCATATTCGCGTAGTTAGGATTGAGCTCCATCGCCCGTTGGAACGCTTTCTCTGCACCAGTCCAATCCCATTCGAAGTAAAATCTGATATTAGCCAATTGGTAATGAGCTTCCGCGAGCGTGTTATCCAGCTCAAGGGCTTTCTCCACGGCCTCTTTTAATCTCGGAAGCGCCTCACGGGAGGGTTCGATTCCAAAGAGCCCGCGTACTCCCCAAACTCCGGCAATACCTGTATAGGCAAGTGCGTAGTTCGGGTCTTTCTCCAGAGCGAGCTGATAGTAATCCAGAGCAAGTGCGACGTGCTCGGGAGAAAGCTTCCAATAGTGAAAGAGGCCCTTGAGATAAGCCTCGTATGCTTCGGGATTTTCGGTGTGGGCCTTGACGAGAGGCACTCCCTTCTCGCCTAAAACCTCTATTTTTAGGGCATTGACAATGCTCTGTGCGATGTCATCCTGGATGGCAAACACATCCTCGAGCTCTCGGTCATAACGATCAGACCAGATAGAAAACTCTCCTTCCACATTCATAAGCTGAGTTGTGATTCGTAGTCTGTTTCCGGCTTTCCGCACACTGCCCTCAAGAATTGTCTTAACATTCAATCTCTTTCCAATTTCGCGAATGTCCACATCTTTTCCCTTGAAGGAAAAGGCGGAGGTCCGGGCCACAACACGTAGATCCTTGATCCTGGTCAGCGAATTGATGAGTTCTTCAACCATCCCATCACAAAAATACTCCTGGTCTCTTTGAGCGCTTAAGTCCACAAAGGGAAGTACAGCAATAGAGTTCCGCCATTTCCTCTCGCCTATCAGTTCACGTGCAGGCTCTTTTGCAGGGATTTCTCTCAGTTCGGTAGGAAGACCTTTTTCTATCTTGACTAAATCAGAAAGCAGAGCCTCTGCTGATTGATACCTCCTATCTCTCTCTTTTTCCATGCATATCAGTATCAATCGGCTCAGATCTTCTGAAACCTCAGGATTGAGCTTCCTTGGATCTGAAGGTATTTGGGTTTTGTGTTTAATGGCCACACTGAGTGCAGTTTCTCCTTTAAAAGGAACTGTCCCTGCCACCAGCTCATAAAGGATCACTCCTAAGGAATAGATATCCGAACGCTGATCTGCCTCCTCTCCCTCTGCCTGCTCGGGGGAGATGTAATCAGGTGTTCCAATCATCATCCCTGTGGTAGTGACTCCAGGGGCGTCAACCGATCGGGCTATCCCAAAATCCATAATCTTTGCATTGCCTTTCTTGTCTATCATGATGTTCTGCGGTTTTAAATCCCGATGCACTACACCCAGCTCATGGGCTTCCGCCAATCCCACGATCACCTGCCTGGCAATGCTCAAAGCCTCCTCTACGGGTATCTTCCCCTTTTTCTTTATCTCGCTTTTCAAATCATCTCCCGCAACATACTCCATGGTGATAAAAGGGGTTCCTTCCTCTTCATGGAAGTCATACATGCGGCAGACATTCTTATGAGTAATCTTCCGAGCCAGTTTCAATTCATTCCGGAATCGCTCAATCATGCTCTCATCTGAAGCGATATCAGGTTTCAAGAGCTTCAGGGCCATCTCTTCATCGAGTTTTGTATCCCGCACCTTGTAGACCTCTCCCATACCACCCCTGCCCAACTGCTCAAGGATTTCATATCTTCCGGCGATGGTGGACCCTTTGGCTAAACCCTTACTCGGTATCTCCAGAGTTTTGGTAAAAGAAATATCCTTGGAAGACTGAAGAGGTGCAGCACACTCACCGCAAAACTTCTGAGTTTCAGGATTATCAGTCTGACATTTAGGGCATTGAATTCCCATTTTTCCCTCTGATGAGCGTAGAGAAAGAATATCAATTTCCGATAGCAGAGTCAATTAGATGAGCTGACTATGTCAACGCAAAGTGAAAATGTCCGGTTTTCTCACCAACTATCAAAAATATGGCGGCCGGGAGAAAACATATTGGAAATTCCAAGTGAGAAAAAATGAATCAAAGGGAAATCTTTCGATATAACCGGTTTTTTCTAGAATACCTCTTTCAGCCAGGAAAATGGCTTGCGGAGACGCCGTCGAACAAACGATCACGACTCAGTTAAGGGGTAGGTATGGCCGAATCAATTGAGATGCCTAGAATCTTAAATGATATGCATTAATTGAACGGCCACCGGCCCATACCGCAGCCCAATCCGTTCATCCCGGCATACAAAGAAAACACTATGACGAGAAAGCGACAGCTTCAGTTAGGCGTCGTGCATCGTGATTTGAAGTCTAACAATATCATGATCGATGAAGAGGGAAATGTTCGGTAAAAAAGGGAAATTATAGGTCATTCAGAACAAAACTATTGACTGAGCAATGTATTGCAATTATTTATGCTCTAGAGAGGAATAAATGACGGAAAAATCCCAAAAAAATCTTGTCAACAAAATCCATTCAACAAAAGGAGCGTAGTGGAGCTGGCGGTAATTTTCCTCTTGATAATAAATTCATTAAGAGGAAATTTAAATAATACCAGAAATTATTAAGAGGAGGTTAAATAAAATGAGAAAAAAACTTATTACCAAACTTGGAATCCTCGGACTTGCGGCAATTTTCCTCTTGAGTATGGCTTCATATTCCACAGATCAGGAAGTCACAAGTCAAGGGAAACCGGTTAAACCGGATAAACCGGATAAACCGGGTAAACTGAAGGCAGAGTGGATACAATTCACTGGGGATTTGGTCGGTGCTCAGGAGGTTGTTGGCTGCTGTCCGAATGCCGGTCCATTCCCGGAGTATACTATGACCCTGCCAAAAGATGTGGGCCACATCCCAGCCGGCACTTATAATGGTAACCTGTTTATCAACGGTTGGGGCGACCGACAATATAAGGTTCAATTTTGGATTGAAGGGTGTGATTTTGCATTTGAAATAAGAGGCGGCGTTTTCGATTTCAATAAATGGACTAGAGTCTCAACGGTGATTTTCACGGATGTACTGTGCGAGGACTTTTGTACGGGTCAGCCCCTCGCGGAGTTAACATTTACGCTAGTAAGACATCCATACTGACCTGCCTCCGACCCAGAGGGCCGAGGATAGAAGGTGACCGCTATAATATAAGACGATAACTGCTCTAACAAATGGAAGGATTTGGGAGTGATTAACACACCAAAGCATTCTTCATCCTCGGCAAGGTCTATGAACAGCAGGGCGACAAAGCCATAGAGCATTTTAGGCTATTTTTTCTCTAATATCTTGCACTTGAATGCTTCGGTTCAGCGAAATTCGGACAGATGAGGGCATTTCTTAAGCTACAGATTATTTGTGATAATCTTAAGCTAGGAGAAATGCATGACAACAGAGAAAAAGTCCAAAACTTCGCCTGAATCCATCGTACGGCAAATCA
>DATKYC010000378.1:0-7698 GCA_035528695.1 Acidobacteriota bacterium
GCTCAGGCTTCCTTCGGACGGTCCCTCGCGGTTCCGCCCTTGCCTTCGGCTAGTATTTATGTCAATGATATTAACCATTAACAGGGTTCACATACAGGGGACTTTCACCCCATAAGTTCACGCCCATGCCGGGCGTACACAACCGGATCGAACGCGACTCCGGTAAGGCCGCACGGCAGCCTCACCGGAGCGGTTCATCCTTGGCGTTATTTCCTTGACAGGATATCAATTTTGGCCGGGTAAGGCTTTAGGGGCATTAATAAAATCATCATAAATAATCAAGAGATAGGGGGTTTTAATGTTTCAGACGAGGGTCACAGAGATGTTGGGGATCAAGTACCCCATAGTTGGGGGTACGATGATGTGGATCACCGGGCCTGAATTCACTGCGGCGATTTCCAATGCCGGCGGACTGGGTATACTGGCTTCGGCCATTTACCAGACCCGCGAGCAATTTGCCGACGCGGTTGACAGCACCCTTGAGCTCACTAATAAGCCCTTTGCGGTCAACCTTAACCTCTTTCCCATGATGAGACCGATTGACAATAATGAGTACTTGGACGTGTTGATCGAAAAGGGTGTGAAGGTTGTGGAGACATCGG
This sequence comes from Acidobacteriota bacterium, assembly GCA_035528695.1. GTDB lineage: Bacteria > Desulfobacterota > DSM-4660 > Desulfatiglandales > Desulfatiglandaceae > DATKYC01. The sequence continues at coordinate 603 of DATKYC010000378.1, forward strand.
GGCACTCAGCACCTGAAGAATTATGTGCCAGGTTCAAAGATGCAGGACTATTGTGGATCCACAAATGCGTGGGGATCCGTTATGCCCTCAAGGTACAGGACATGGGAGCGGATATTATTACGGTGGTGGGGTACGAAAACGGTGGAGCTACCGGCAAACTCGATATCGGCACCCTGGTTCTGGTGCCCCGCGTCGCTGAGAGCATTAAAGTTCCCCTGATCGGCGGAGGGGGAGTCTCCGACGGGAGGGGCCTCCTGGCAGTCCTTGCATTGGGTGCTGAGGGAGTTATTATCGGAACACGTTTGCTTGCCACCAAGGAGGCGCCAATCCATGAAGATCTAAAGAAGGCGCTCGTGGAGGCAAGCGAGATTGACACCATGCTGATCATGCGATCCATAGGGGCTACCCACAGGGTATGGGCCAATGCCGCTGCCAGAAGATGTGTGGAACTGGAGTCTAAGAAGGCTGAATTGCCGGAGATCCTGAAAATCGTCTCCGGCGAAAACGCTAGAATGATGTATGATCAGGGTAACCTGGATGTGGGCATTGTCTCTTGCGGGCAGGGGGTGGGTATGGCCCATAACATCCCCACCGTAATGGAATTGTTCGACCATATCATGGCCGAGGCTGCCGATATCGCTAGGAAGCTTGCACATAATTAGGGTTCCTAAAACGAGAAGTGACATCCTCGATTTAAGCTAAGATGAGTGGTGGTGAGTAGTTAAGCCCACCTCCCAGGGATGAGTGTCCCGCAATACTTACAGCGGCCCTCGTTAAGGTTAAACTGGCCAATCAAATATCCTTTCCGCTCTATCAGAATCTTGTGACAGTTGTGGCAATAGGTGGTACACGCCTCGTGGCCTGGCACATTCCCGAGGTAGACGTAGTGGATCCCCTCCTTAAGGGCCACTGCTCTCAGCCTCTCCATGGTTTCAATAGGTGTGGCAGGAAGTCGTGTCAGCTTATACTGCGGAAAAAATCGCAGAAAGTGTAAGGGATATCCTGGCCCTAGCTCCTTCAGGATCCATCCGCACATCCTCTTGATCATTTCTGGCTTATCAACATAGGTGGGCACCACAAGGGTAGTCATCTCAAACCAGACACCCTCCCTGTGCAGGTTTTTGAACGTATCGAGCACCGGTTGGAGCGTCCCCCCGTTAAGGCACCGATAGATCTGATCGTCGTAAGATTTCAAGTTAACATTGGCCCCGTCCAGATACCTGCAAAGCTTAATAAGTGGTTCGCTGTTTATATAGCCATTTGAGACAAGCACGTTTTTCAGGCCTGCCTCCCTTGCCAGTTTGGCCGTATCGTACATATATTCATAGAAAGTAATAGGTTCTGAGTAGGTGTAAGCTATGGAAGGGATCTTTTTTCTCACTGCCACCTTCACTGCCTCTTCAGGAAAAAGTTCGACCTGCTGGACCTCCTCGGGTTTTTTTTGGGATATCTCCCAGTTCTGGCAATTGAGGCACCTGAAGTTGCACCCGGTGGTGGCGAGTGAGAAGATAAGGGAGCTTGGGTAAAAGTGATTCAGCGGCTTTTTTTCAATCGGGTCCACGTGTACCGAACAGGGGTTCCCGTAGGCCAGGGAATAGAGTTTTCCGCCAATATTTACCTTTGATCGGCATACGCTTCGATCCCCAGGGTTGAGCAGACAGCGGTTGGGGCAGACCTGGCACTGCACCGCAGAGCCGTCGGTTGTGTAGTAAAACCCCTCAACAGACCATTTCCATGGCTTTGTCGGGGCATCCTTTTTAAAAATATGACCTCTTATCTCTTTTGCCCCGTTATTCTTTCTTCCCAAAAACCCGCAGCTAACACCGGCACAAAAAAAGGCCGAAGCCCCCAGGCCTACGGATCTCAGGAATTCTTTCCGTGTCATCATCCCAGCCATATCTTAACCTTCCGCTCTCCTCTCAATATGCTATATGGACCCCCCAAAGGCATTGATGCGCTTATACTCTACTGTATTTACATCTCGCCAATCCTGTTACTCTGTCAATGACTTAACCCCTCCCTTTATTGGAAAAAAGTACAATCATGCTGCTTGATAACTTCACCAAAATCAGGAAAATGACCGCAAACTGGATCCCCCATAAGGGTATCAGAATCGTTCCTGTGGCTAAGGTCCCCACAGAAGCGCCACAGAGATCAGCAGCAAGGCAACCTGCGGCAGGGCTGTTTTTTTCACCGATTATGTGTGCCGCAACAGGAAACTGAAATCCGCAGAGAAAGGAAAAGCAGAAACAATAGGCCAAAAAGTATAGGGGATGCAGTTCAGCCCTAAAATAGGCAACCCATAGATAGAATAATATCAGCAGGGATAAGAGGAGTGTTTCAGAGGCTATGAGTTTGAAGACATCTTTACGTCCCAAGATATTGCCAACCATTGCACCAGGCAGCAACCCCAACAAAAAGGCAGTGACAATCGCTCCAATTTTCAAATAGACATACCCGTAAATAACCTGAAAAGCAAAGATTATGAGCATTTCCGCTCCCATCGTTACAAGTCCGGTGGAGAACAGGACATATTCCTCCCTGCGCATGAATATGAGGTAGCTCAAGGTGAGAACCGCGAGAGCCAGAAGAAAATACTTGGGTGAGGTGCCATGCTTCATAAGCCATTCCTGGAAGACTATGTTCATGAGCCTCGGTTCAAAATCCGTGTTGATATATTCATTCCTGTCCAGACTCTCTGCGAGTAGTTTTATCCTCTCCTTTGTGACGTTTCCGTAGAAGAAGCCTTCAATATAGGAGGTGTTGATAGATCTCAATTTCAGCATTGCGGGAATGTCTAAGGAGAGCTCGTCGTCCCGGCAGAGAAAATAGGCCTGCCCGCCTGGGATTACCCTCACGTTTTGGAAATGGAGTCGGGCAGTGTTATGGAGGCTGGAGAGCTTCTTTTTACGGATCTCACTCAGGTAGTTTTGACTATAGGCAACATTAATGGAAAGGATCCCCCCCCTCTTCAAAACCTTTTTGGCGAGAGAAAAGAATTCGCTGGTAAAAAAGCGGTTCAGCTGGAAGGTATCCGGGTCAGGGAGATCAACAATAACGGCATCATATCTTTTTTGGGTCATCTTGAGATAGTGTCGCCCATCGGTGTTTATTATCTGGATGAAAGGCACTTTTTTTATAACCCCAAGGCCGAGTGCCACAGCCGTCAAATAGGGATCAAGCTCAACATAGTCTACATGCTTTGGACCATACTTCGCCAACTCGGCCAAGGTTTCGCCCAGCCCCCCCGAGACGAGGAGCACATCTTCTACTCGATCCAGTTGGCACAAAGGGTAGTGAACCTTTTCTTCGCTCTCTTCCACGTTTGCATCCGAATAAATTGGCGTCCCTGATTCCCAGAAAGTGTACTGCCCTCCCTCCCTGGATACCACTATCCTTCCGTAAGGGGACTCCACGTAACGAACCACCTCCCCGTACTGGCCTGCAAGGGTCCGCTTTTCAAAGACGCTGTGAGTGGAATAATAGTAAAACAACGCCGTTACAGACAGTGCAATAAGAAAAAAGAGGTATTGCCGGGAATTCAGCAAGAGAATTAGGACGACAAGAATCAGAAGGGCGGAGGCAAAAGCGATCGTGGGGAACGGTTTCACCCAGTAGACAAGGATAAAGCTGAAAAGCACACCCCCTGTAATATCCCCCACATTGTCAACCAGATAAAGATCGCCGCTGCCAAAAGAATAATTGTTCTCATTCAGGATTCGCTGGGCATACGGTAGTATAAGGCCCACCAGGAAACAGTACGGGGTTATAGTAACCGAGATATAAAAAAAAATGGAATAGAAACCGGGTGAGGTGCCGTGGGTGAAAAACATCTCTCTGAGCCCTCTTATTGCAATCATCTGTAAGAGGGGCCAGACGGCAATGATCAAGGTGAGAAATAGATACGTCGTCAGGGAAGATCGATTGATAGCCTTTGCGGCAAGGCTACCGAGGCCTGTCGCCAATAACCAGCAAAAAAGCACCAAAGAGATGGTAATCTCGTTTCCATGAAACTGGGTCAGAAATTCTCTGATGGTGAGCAGTTGGGTGGCAACAGAGGATATCCCCGTACCGATTATGCTCCAAATAATCAACCGCTTTAGATTCAACGGTAGGATGCCTCACGCAAGGGGATTTATTCTTCAAAGGCCTGGACCTGGTAGGTGGAGACTTCCAGTTTTCCTTTCCTCCACGCATTTCCATCGAGGCCTGCTTTAAGGCAGAGATGGGTGAGAAAATCTTCTTTTCGAGGTAGTTGTTCCCAGACCTGTGGAAGAAATGTGGCCTGGTGATATCCCTCCTTGATTATTAAACCATCTATATTCTTTCGCAGTTTTCCCAAGAGATCATTGGCATCGGAATAGGAAAGGGGCTGGGGCTCGGTTAAGATGCTTATCTCGATCTTGATCCCTTCCCATTCATCCTTATCAAGACGTTGGAATCGAGGATCCCGAAAGGCGGCATTGATAGCATTAGCGCAGATACCATCGATCAACGACTCCTGCGGCAATATGTGACCTATACAGCCCCTCAGAGCCCCCCTCTGGGTAAGGGTCACAAAGGTGCCCCGAAACTCACTAAATATTGCCGGCAAATCAGAATTAGATGCCACAGGTTCTTTTCGATCAAACAGTTTATTCTCGATGGTCCTCCTTGCTACGCCGAGGAGATATTTACCCTCTTCCGGTGTAAGTTTTTCAACATCTTCCATGGCCCCTTCCTTTCCCCCTTTTTCGTCCGAATGCCTCCTGATCTCCTGACCCTGCGTTGGCGTTATCCAGCCAGGTATTTCACATAATGGAACAAGTAAAATGGCAGAAACTATGACGAGACCCACTAATCCAGTGCAAAACCTTTCAAGTTGCATTGATTACCCACACAATATATCTTCTCTGGATTTCTCATAAATATCCATGGGTTATATCCTTTTTCTTTCCCAACAAGCTTCATTATAGCCCCATATGAGATATGGTCAATGGAAAATCATGAACGCCACAACTCTCCTCAGAGACCTCCGATATTCCAAGTGCCGGTTCTCCTTCGAGCTCCTCCTGGTCATGGTTGCCTTTCCTCCAGTTCCAAGGCTCCCGGGCTGGTATTTTTGTCTTGGTATTGACGTCCGAAGTTTCATCTCTTATACTTCAAAGAATTAACCGGAATGCACCCAGAGGCAAACTATCTTATCTGCGCAATTCGCGTCACACGTCAAAGAGGAACAAAATGGAAAGTATAAAGAAAAAAATCGAGAGGACAGAAAAAATCTTTGCGATCCTCGATCCCTTATACAGTCAAGGTAAGACAGTCCTTAAATACAGGAGCCCTTTTGAGCTTCTTATCGCTTCCATCTTATCTGCCCAGTGCACCGATAAACGGGTAAACGAGGTTACAGATGCCTTGTTCAAGAAGTATAAAACACCCCAGGATTTTGCTAATGCCCCCATTTCTCAACTGGAAGATGATATTCGACCCACCGGATTTTTTAGAAACAAGGCAAAATCAATTAAGGGTGCCAGCCAGGGACTGGTACAAGTTTTCGGGGGGAAGGTGCCCTCCACCATGGAGCAAATCACAAGATTGCCGGGTGTAGGAAGAAAGACCGCAAACTGTGTGCTGGGGGCAGCCTTTGATATCCCCGGTGTGGTTGTAGACACCCATGTCAAGAGGCTCGCTTATAGACTGGGCCTCAGCGAACACCAAGACGCCAATAAGATTGAAAAAGATATGGAGAAATTGCTACCCAAGGAAAAGTGGCGCCGCTTTTCAGACGTTCTGATCTATCACGGCCGAGAGGTCTGTAAGTCAAGAAAGCCGGATCATGTGCACTGTGCAGTCTTCAAATTGTGCCCCTCCAAATCGATTTGATCCTCCGTGTTCTCCGTGTCTGCGGTGAATTCAGTTAGAAATCCAGGTCGAATTCTGCTATAAGGAAGGTGTGATCGGAGGGCCTTTCACGCATTCTTGCTTCGGTGTCAACCCAGGCATCGGTGGATTTCGCTGCAAGGGGTGCCGTGGCCAGAACATAGTCAATACGCCAGCCCATTTTCCGTTTCAAGGCATTGGGAATCCTATAATCCCAGAAGGTGTAATAGCCTCCTTCAGGCTTATGCTTTCGGAAAATGTCCACAAACCCCCAGTCCAGAAGCTCCCTCATGATCGCCTGTTCATCAGGATGGAAGCCTACCTCTCCCCGGAGTTGTTCAGGATCGAATACATCAATGGGCTCGAGTGCCACATTAAAGTCCCCCGCCACCAGGAGAGGGTACCCCGGATCATAATTCTTTCCGATGTAGCCTAAGAGGTCCCTAAGCCAACGGAGTTTGTACTCGAACTTTTCAGTTCCAGGTGCAAACCCTTGAGGAACATAGGCGTTTATTACAGGTATGTCACAAATCCTGGCACTGATAAATCGGGCCGCCTCCTCCTCAGTATTGTAAAGATTGAAGCGGATGTGATCTAAAGGATGTTTACTGATAATGGCAACGCCATTATAAGACTTCTCTCCCTTAAAAGTGGCATGATAGCCTGCTGTCTCAAATGTGGTCACGGGGAAATCTTGGTCTTGGACCTTCGTCTCTTGTAGACAAAGGATGTCAGGATTTTCTCTTTTTACCCAGTCCAGAATAGAGGAGAGTCTGGCACGAATGGAATTGGTGTTGAAGGTAGCAAATTTCATTATTTGACTTTGCTTCCCGGAATCGCAGTGCTGTCAGGGACTACCAGATGAAGGCCAGATCCGTCCTCTGCCGCCAGCAGCATGCCTTTCGACTCGATGCCCATGAGCCTGACCGGCTCCAGGTTTACCACGAGCACTACCTGCTTTCCCCTGAGGCTCTCTTCGGTGTAGTGACCGGCAAGTCCGGCAACAACGGCCCTCTCTTCACCAATATCTACCTTTAACTTGAGGAGTTTCTTGGATCCAGGAATGGCCTCAGCCTCTAGGATAGTTCCAACCCTGAGATCCATCTTCTGAAATTCCTTAAGGGAGATAAGGGGAACCTCCTTGGGCCCCTCCGGCGTCTTCGCCTCAATGCGGGGGAAAAGGGCCGGCGCCTTAGTGATGAGCCTCACAGGCCTTTCCTCTCCCCATCTGCGGAGA
>DATKYC010000379.1:0-9316 GCA_035528695.1 Acidobacteriota bacterium
GCAAGGCCTTGAGAAAGGATAAGCGCGTGTTGAAAGACGGGGTAAGTTTAGGCAAAGGGCTGGTCATTTTTAGAGGGATAACACAGAAAGAGACAAACGGAAGGCTCTTGAATTAAACAATTTCTCTAAAGGGGACATGAGATAATATGAGGAGAGTTAAAGAAGTCGAAAGTTGGTTGGTCGAATTGTATGATGACGCAATAGGTGACGCTTAGGGGAAAGGGAATGGGTCTTCAAATCGGGCTTACGGGTGAAAAGGAAATGCTTGTTACTGAGAGCGACCTTGCCAGTTTCACAGGAAATATCGGGGCTGACGTCCTATCAACGCATTGCATTGTATTGTTGATGGAATTGGCGGCCCGTCAGGCCATCGAAGGTCGAATCCCGGAGGGTAAGATTACGCTGGGCACACGCATGGACATCAGGCATTTTTCAGCAGCACCGATCGGGTCCCGAGTTCGCGCCGTTGCTCGCCTGATGGCGTTAGAGGGTCATAAGCTGCATTTCCAGGTGGCGGCCTACGATGACGTCGAGAAGTTGGCTGAGGGTGAAAATGAACAAGTCATTGTTTCTCAAGCTTTTTTTCTGAAAAAGGTAAAGCGAAAGGCTGAGAAAAAGCAACAAAGTGACCAGTAACGTAATGTAATACACGCCGTTTTCAATTTTCTAAGGTCTCCAAATATTTTTCTGAAATCTTTTTCATGCGCCTTCGGTTCAGTCCAAAGTCATAGTACCCGACCCGTGACGCAGATCGGAAGTGTACAACGCGGGCGGTCTCATCCAGGAAAAACTCCACATCATCCACAAAACGCCAAAGGGCCGTTCTACATTCCGCATGGATGTAAGACTCTGTCAGCTTGACGATTTCCGTTCGCTTCATGCCTTTGAGGATGCTTAGAATCTTTTCCCTGCTTGCCTCTCGCGTTTGCAAATAGGGAAGCGGCTTCATGGCATGCCCTTTGCGCCCGTTTTGTGTTGAAGCGCAGTTAGGCGAATCTGGACAAGGAGCGAATTTGCCCTCCGTCACACCGAGTCTTTCCCCACCTGCCCCTGATGCGCTCGTCAAAATAACAGCCATAATCAGTCCGCCTAAAGGTCCTTTTTTCATATGTACCCCCTTTCAGTCCAGGCGCATTCATCTCTCACTCCCCCTATTGCTGAGGGGTTCCGTTCCTTAATTCGGGTGGAGGGTGGCGAAGTCCCTTGATCCATGGCTCGGGAAACGCTTCCATCCCGTTGGCCGCCCCGAGCAGTGCCCCCAAGACCGCTCCACGGTAGGCATTGTCTCCCCCCAGATTTGTGTTGGCGATCAGACCGCCTTCCGGGTCGTCATGATATTTTAGAGCCAGGTAGATTACCGAGGGTACCGATTCCTCCACATAGCAGGCCGTACTAAAGTGGCGGCCCACCACCAACTCATCTGCTTGGTCCAGCCATTTAAGGAACGGATATCCGGTAAAAGAACCTCGCTGCTTTCCAATTTCCGTCATTAAAGCTTCTTTCAGGGGTATGCCTTTGAGGATCTGAAGCAGCAATTCGGTAAGAAGTGATGTGGCGTCCTCCATCTTTGTTCCGAGATGCGTGAGTGAGAGGTGTTCTAGAGCAGCTTTTCTCGCTTTTTTCTCATCGTCCTTATAGAACACAAGGATGGGGACCACCCCAACCAATCCGCCAATATGTTTTTCCCGGACACCGCATTTTCTGGGAGGCACCCCTTGTGCGTATTTGGTGAAAAAATGGCGATGGTATTCCTCCACGTAGGTATCGCGGTGGTTGCCTGGGATGGTCATATAGGAAATGTAACGTTTAAGATAGTCGTCAGCGTCATAACCTCCCTTTTCATTGAGTGATTCAATGAGTAATGTACACAATTTCAAGTTCAGGGTATTCTCCCCAGCCTTTAAAAACTGGTGGTAGTGAATACCGCGTCGACCCCAATAATGGGCCTGTTCATGAAGGATTTCTCCTTTTTTGTTGATTGGTTTGTAGGATGAGCGCCAAAGAATGCTATCGGGATGGGGATTTCTTGGGGTCAGATAATCCCTCACCTGGCCATAATCTCGATGTAAGGCGAGCCGGTCATAATACCAGTGAACCGGCATGGCAAGGGCATCACCTATGAAAAGGCCATAGATACATCCGCGTTTCCTCGATTCTATGGAGACATTTGACATTTTCTTTTCTGATTTTAAGAGGTTAGTTGACATGATCTCTCTTTTAAACTGTGCCCGATAGTTGCTTAATGACCGAATTTTATCACTCATACCGGAAAAGTCCTATCAGGTTATATATTCAAAGTTAAACATCACGTCTCCTTAAAACAAGGGTATATAATGGGTATGTCGGTAAAGGATGACGTTATGCAGGTAAAGGAAAGCAATGTATAATATTGGGCGGTCAGAGAGGTGGGTATATCGCTCAGAGAACCGGCTATGCGTTTGGAGATAAGCGCTCCTGCCGTCGGGGACTCTGTTGAAAGGGGAGAGGGCACAGCGTACCCCTTCACTCATAGGACACTCAGTTCTTAGTGAGCTGGCATTCCATTCATGTAGGCAAGAAAATATCTATGCCGATTTTTGAATCGCCCAAAGCAGTTGGATGAGCTCCACAAATTTTTTGTTCTGCTCCTCTTGAGGTGCTCCGGCTATAGCTTTTTCCAGTGCAAGATTGAGTGGGGTTCTGTACCTGGCCTCCAGCTTGCGCAGTTCACTCATGACGACGGGACCGTCTCCAATTTCATCGGCCAGTTGCGTAAAAACACGGTTCAATATGTAAGCACTTAAAACTCTATCAGGATGGTTTTCCTGCCTGCAGCACTCTGCCATTTCGACAAGATTATCATAGTAAAAACCCTTGCCGGTCAATTCTCTTGCCTGTTTCAGTCCTTCATTGCTCATCTTCGACCCTCCCGGAATGATAATTGACACCTGAATTTTGCACCACCTATCTACTACGGCTTGAAGCGCTTTGCCGTTAAAGCTCGTTTCATGATTTTGATCCTCACCATATAGGTCATATGCCTGCGGGTCAAAATCACTCCAACTTCGCTTTAAACACAAGGCTTTCTGCGCCTCGCTACGATACTTGGTGCAAAATTCAGGTGATAAAATCCACTACATTTCGCCCTTGTTTTTCAATGCGTGGATAATCAAAAAGCTATTCCATTCAGGCTGTGACCTGCTCCAAGTGCCATCACGTCTCTGCGTTTCATACAAATATTTGAAAGCCAACTCTAGTTGAGCATCCCCTTCAGCGGAGTCCAGATGGGCCAAGGCATTGACCGTTTGATAAAAGGGAACGGCCCCCGGCCATTTTCCCGAGTTCTTCTGCACACGCCGCAAATTATTCACTGCCAGAGCCACGGCCCCACTTGTTGAATAATGGGGATGGACGACAAAGGCCCTCAGGATATTGTTGTACGAGGACCAACCACACCATCTGCCTGATCCCTTGGACCCTACAGCCTGGAACCCATCATAAATTTTCAGAATGCCGGGATCATCTTTATGTCCGAAAACGCTGGACAGAAAAAGAGTTGCGCCCGTAATCAAGAGAACAGAGGAGCCTTTTGTGAAGGGTAGCCCGGCTAAATCATTCTCGCCAATTTTTTCTACCAGACGTATTCTTTTTCGGTTGAAAAAGCTTGATGTTTGGCCTGCCAGCCAATCGAGTCCCTTTCGGACGGGTTCATTCTCGTCTCGAACAGTTAGATGAAGCCCGAACAATCGTTTTATGGTCTTCATGAATGATTTTTTCCATGAACCATCGGTGGATTGTCCTGATAAAAGAAAACGGACGGTCTCCTCAAAATCATTCTTATAGCTTGAATGATACCGCTCTTTTAACCATTTCTTCCGTGCATAAAGGCCGGCAGGTGTCTTACTATGCCTGAATATTTGAAAAGGATCCGAACGCAATTTCATAATGGATTTATTCCTTTTGCTCTTCTTTCATAAAAATATTTCACCGACGGTGTTCAATTCTAAGAAGCCGCGGCTGCTGAAATAGGCCGATTTTTTCAGTCATCCATGTCCAGAATGAAAGCGGGACGGTACCCCAGCATTGCAGCCGCTCTTTGACGGAAAGCGGTCCGAGTTCCGTTTCGATGTCCTTTAAAAACTGTCTCGCCTCTGCTCTCCGGTCCCGGTTGGGTCCGAAACGTATCGCGGGATAGATTCCGGGCAGCGCGTTGCCATGATAGGGAGCGTCAAAAAACAATGGGGGCGCTCTTGAGTCGTGGGCTCGTCAGGCGTATTTTCCTCCTCCTGTTTGAGTTTGTTGAGACTTCGGATAATAAGAAAAACGGCAAAAGCGACGATAGCAAAGCTAATGATCGTGCCTATGAACATACCATAGTTGAGAGTCGCTGCCGTGGCCTTTTAGGGCTTACAGCTGAGCGCCTCGGAGATATCTTCCTCCGTGATGCCCAGGAGGTGGAGGATGTGCGTCAGGCGGGTCTTGCCCAGGGCGGCACTGGCCACCCGGTCAAGGGCCTTCTTGGCATTGTATGCGATGCTCAGACCGGCCTGCCCCAGCATGAGCGCATCGTTGGCCCCGTCGCCCACCACCACGATCTGGTCCAGGAGAATACCCAGGTCGCATGAGGCCTGATTCACGATATGTGCCTTTCGAGAGGCATCCACGATATCGCCTAAAACCCGCCCGCTCAGGGCCCCGTCCTTGATCTCCAGACAGTTTGCGTGGACAAAATCAAAGCCCAGCTTCTCCTTCAAGTGGTTGGCAAAGTAATCGAACCCACCGGTGACAATCCCGAGCTTGTACCCGAGCCACTTGAGCGTGGTTATCAGTTCCTCCACACCCTCCGAGAGCCGCATCTCCTCCTGGATCTCCGCCAGCGCCTCCAAATTCAGACCTTTCAGCAAGGCCACGCGCTGCCGCAGAGACTCTTCAAAGTCGAAATCGCCCCGCATCGCCTTTTCCGTGATCCGCGACACCTCCCTGTATACGCCTGCACGACGGGCCATTTCATCGATGACCTCCATATCGATGAGGGTGCTGTCCATATCGAAAAAGATCAGGCGCTTGTTTTTTCGATAGGCTTCCATCTTTTGAAGGGCCAGATCGACGCCCAGTTTCCGGCTCTCACGCATAATCCGTTCCTTGAGACGTCCGAGGCTCGGCGCGCCGTTCACATTGATGACCATCTCCATGGATCGCGCCCCATGGTGGTCCACCGTGCTGATGGTCTCGATGTTCACTTTCTCCTCGGTCAGTATCTTTGACAGGGCCGCCATGGCCCCTGTTCCGCCAAAGTGCGTGAGTACGAAGAGATTGCGCTGGTTGACCGCCCGGACCTCCTCCGGCCCAAAGAGCCTGAACTGCAAAGTGAGATTCATTTGACTTGCCTCAAAGAGCAGGTCCTTGATCACGCTGTCTTGAGAATCCCCCAGACTGCCGAGATCGAGCAGGAAGTAAAGCCCCAGCAGGTCCTGTAAAGAGGCCTGTTCAATATCCACGATCTCCGCCCGGTGTTCCGCCAGCACCCGGGTCAATGTGGCTGTAATGCCGGGCCGGTCGGGCCCGGAGACCATGACCATCAAGAGCTTCTTCTCATCCATCTGCAATGCTCCTATATGACGTCCTTCGTGTGGCAAAAGGGGATGAATCGAATGTAAAATCATAAACTAATTCGCGTGACATGAAAACAAAAAAGGGATCATTGACTCTATAATGATCCCCTCTCATCAGCATCTATAATTGAACGTAGTTTAAAAAACAGGTTCTGGTCACCTGCACGGCTCTAATCTAAGAGTTTGGACCAGATACCTAATTCCTCCATTAACCGCCGGCTGTCGCCTGGGGCACCGAGGCGTCATCAACACAGTTTTTGAGCTCTTCCTCCTGAATGTTTTTGGGGTCCTTCAGATATCCCACATCACAAACATATTCATTTCCTGCTCTGTCCTTGACCCACGCGAACTGCGTTCGCTTTGTAGGTGTAGTATATTCTTCGGCCATAATTGTGTTCTCCTTTCCTTTGTTTTATCAGCTGATGAGTGTTCATTTTCACATTGCTACTAATGTTAAAATTTAAGGCCAATCTCAGGGGTGTCAATCCCTAATTATCAAAATATACCAAAACAGTACATATAACGCCTGTGAATGGCCGGAAACGCTTCGACAGAATAGAAATTCAGGAGCGGGGGTCCACGGTGCACACCTGGGGTCGTCTTGGTGCGAATCGGTCCGGCCCCTCCAGGATCGGCCGGACCACGGCCCGGGCAATACCCTTCAGCATGCCCCTGAAGACCCACTGATGAAAGGGATAGAGCGCGTACCAGTAAAGCAACCCGGACAATCCTTTAGGTACGTACCTGGAGAGCTGCTGAAGCTCTGTGCGGTCGCCTTCCAGCCGATGGATGCTAAATTCCAGGGTGGCCTCTCCCGGGAATCTCATCTCGGCCAGCAATTGCAGCCGATGGGGTGGTTCCGCGTGCAGGACCCTGAAGAAATCCAGGGCATCTCCCACACGAAGATCTGTGGGGTGCCTGCGTCCTCTCCTGAGACCGACACCCCCCACCATGCGATCCAGAAACCCTCGAATGGTCCACAGAAAATCGGCAAAATACCACCCATTCCGGTCGCCGATCTTCGAGATGGGGTCCCACACCTCCTCCGGAGACGCAGACAGGACAATACGATATCCTGACTCCAGAATATCCCCGCCCGCATAGGGCGCATCACCGCAATGGAGCCATTCCGGGACGGGAGTCGCACCCGCATCCGTCCAACAGGTATCGACGCATTGCTTCCGGACACGCCCCAGGGCCAGCCAGATGGTTTCCCGGCAGCTAAGCAGGTCCTGAGGAATAATGGATCGAATTCGATTTTCCTGGCAAACCACCGGCGTACTGAGACCTTCGGCGAGGGGCCGGGCAATAAATGATGGGACAGGGGTGACAAGATGAATCCAGTATGAACTCAGATGCGGGGTGAGTAAGGGCACGCCGATGATCCAGCGTTTTGCCAGGCCGGCTTCTTCCGCATAGATATCAATGAGGTGCTGATAGGTGAGGACATCCGGACCCCCTATGTCAAAAGTGTGCCCAACGGTCTCATCATGCTCGAGACACCCCTGAAGATAATTGAGTACATTGCGAATAGCAATAGGCTGAACCGGATTGCGGACCCACCGCGGCGTGATCATGACCGGCAAGTGCTCTACCAGGTACCGCAGGATTTCAAAGGAGGCGCTCCCAGAACCCAGGATCATGGCTGCGCGCAGGAATGTGATCGGTACGGTGCCCGCTTTCAGGATAGTGGCCACTTCGAACCTCGATTTCAGATGCTTACTGAGGGCGCTGTTCTCGTTGCCCAAACCTCCGAGATAGATCATCCTTTCCAGGCCAACCTTTGCTGCGGCTTTCGTCATATTTCGCGCGGCCTTACGGTCGGCTTCGGCAAAATCTTTCTGACGCGGGTTCATGGAGTGGACAAGATAAAACGCAGCCCAACAGCCCTGAGCCGCTGTGGCCAGAGATTCATAGTCCAAGACATCGGCTTGAGCCATTTCCACCCTCGAATCATTCGCCCAGGGCCGAGACTGCAATTTGTTTAGAGATCGACCCACAACTCGCACCCGATATCCGGATGCCAAAAGCTGGGGAACCAGGCGTCCACCCACATATCCGGTCGCGCCGGTTACTAACACTGGTTCTGATCGTATCATCTTTATTCTCCTTCAGGATCCACCTAAACATACACCATGGTTTTATACGTGATTTCTGAGTTTCAGATCAATCGGGTGAGGTTTCAGGTAAACCTGTGTGCTGAGGTATGGCTGGTTGTATTTTCGGGTATAATGATTGATCAATGTGACAGGCACGATGAGGGGAATAAAGCCTTGACGATACTCCTCAATGATTTCAAGGAGTTCCTGCTTCTCATCTGGAGTCAGTTGCTTCTTGAAATATCCCATCAGGTGGTGCAACACATTGGTATTTTTCCTCGTTGTGGCTTTCAGCGTCAAGGCTTCCATCAGAAGGGTTTCATATTGTTTGTACAGCTCATTCATGGGCGCTCCCTTTCCGGCGGCCACAACTTTCCCCATTATTCTGTAGTGCTTGTCGCCGTGGGAGAGAATAAGAAGTTTATGACGGCTGTGGAAATCCACCAGATTACCCAAGCTCCATTTATTCTCCAGGGTCTCCCTCCATCGCTTCAGAGTGAAGATCCTCTCGATGAAATTTTCCCTCAATACCGGATCATGGAGCCGACCCTCATCCTCCACAGGAATCAGGGGGAAATGTTCCATGAAGATCCTGGCAAACACGCCGACACCGTTTTTAGCCGGCATGCCTTTTTCATTGTAAACCCTTACCCTTTCCATGCCGCTGCTGGGTGATTTGCTCTTAAAAATGAATCCGTAAAGTTCCTCCTTTTCGAGCTCCCTGACGCGTTTTTTTGCCCAAGCGACCATCTGTTCCGTGTGATCTATGCTGGTTCGGGTTGTAACGAGACGGGGGGCCTCAGGATCACCCACCAGCCGCAGGCTCTCCCGTGGTATGCCGAGACCACACTCCACTTCAGGACAGACGGGGACGTAAGAGACAAACTGCCCGAGTGTGCCGGTCAAAAAGCGATCAAGCTTGTGCCCGCCGTCATAACGGACGTTTTCCCCCAACAGGCACATACTGATTCCGAGTCTGATTCGGTCTTCCATGGTAATCTTCTCCTGGTCCATTTTCGAAAAGGGTAAACAAGCATATCAATTCCCCAGACCCCCGGCAATTAAAAAGGTAGTTTGAGAGCCATAAAGATGTTAAGGATAACACAACCCGCCACACTATCCATAAGCCGATGTTTCAGATTGGAGAGGCGTGACGCAGGGATTGAGAAAAATAACAGTTTTTGGCCGGGACTAAATAGAATGGAGAAAACATGTTGAGCACAGTACCGCAAATTAGAATCCGCAAGGCCAATGACAACGCCGTGAACTCAAAGGGCGACTTCGTGCTTTACTGGATGATCGCATTTCGCCGGACCCAGTGGAACTACAGCCTGCAGAGGGCCATAGACTGGGCCAAGGAACTGGGCAAGCCCCTGGTAATCCTGGAAGCCCTTCGTTGCGGATACCCCTGGGCGAGCGACCGCCTTCACCGTTTTGTCATGGACGGGATGGTCGAAAATGCACGTCAAACCAAAAGGCAAAGCGCGCTCTATGACCCGTACCTCGAATTGAAACCTGATGGGGGCAAAGGCCTGCTTTCTGCCCTTGCAGAAAGGGCCTGTGTGGTCGTCACCGATGACTTTCCCGCTTTTTTCATTCCTCGAATGGTCGCATCCGCGGCACGCA
>DATKYC010000380.1:0-3587 GCA_035528695.1 Acidobacteriota bacterium
GGGAGAAAGTGTATTAAACCAAAGGCTCTCCTACCTAATGAGAAGCGGTGCACCAGACTCCCTTGATCTCATGGTGGCAGTCAACTTTGCTAACATGACCATTGACCTTTTCCTGAAAAACATTTTTGGCCGCCTTGTTGCCCTTAGCCGGGGGATTTACACCGATATACCGCTCAGTACTATCATAACAGGCCAGAAAAGGGTGGACGTGAGAGAACTATACGATGCTGAAGAATATCGGCCCAAGGTGCGCCACGTTGGTGGCAAACCAATGTTTCTCTATTGAGTATCCGCCTTTTTTCAGATAGAAAGCCATTTATGCCCTACCCTTTAGAACTAATCATGAATTGCCCTGGGTGAGGCCTCGTAAACTACCTTCTTAGGAACGGCAGAGATCCCCTTGTTCCTCAGAAAGGCATAGGCTTTACTTAACGGAACAATTGACAACGCATGAAAAAGATGCTTTGTGCACTTTTGAGGTCTAAGTACGATGTTCATTCGGCCTGAAAGAAAACTGACGCGACAGATTTTTCTGCGAGATATCCCTGTAGGGGGGGGAGCTCCCATAGCTGTTCAGTCTATGACGAACACCGACACCCGGAATATCTCTTCAACAATTGGCCAGATCAATCGTCTATATGAGGCAGGCTGCGAAATCGTACGTGTGGCAATCCCGGACAATGAGGCTGCTTCCGCTCTTAAGGAGATAAAGTCAAAGGTCAGCCCCCCCATTATCGCCGACATCCATTTTGACCATCGCCTGGCTCTAGCCGCTTTGGAAGCCGGGGCAGATGGGCTAAGGATTAATCCAGGCACTATGAAGAGCCGCAAGGGGGTCGCTGAGGTCGTTAAGGCGGCTGCCGATCGGAACGTGCCAATTAGAATAGGGGTAAATGCAGGATCCTTACCCAAAGAGATCCTCTCTAAGTATGGCCGTCCGTCGCCCGAAGCACTTGTGGAGAGTGCCTTACGGTACGTCGAGATCTTTGAAGCTCTGGGTATGGAGCATATCAAGATATCCTTGAAGTCCTCCCATGTAATGACTACGATCAGCGCCTATGAGCTTCTGAGCGAGAAGGTCGATTATCCATTGCACCTTGGAGTGACAGAGGCAGGGACACTCATATCTGGTGCGGTGAAAAGCGCCATAGGCATTGGGTACCTCTTGACTGAAGGTATCGGCGACACCATCCGGGTTTCCCTGACGAGGGACCCGGTTGATGAGGTAAAGGTGGCATATGAGATTCTAAGGGCCCTGGATATCAGGCACCGGGGCCCTGAGATCATATCATGCCCCACCTGCGGACGATGTGAAATAGACCTTTTTGCCCTTGTCGAAAAGGTGGAAACGGCGCTTTCAGGTATCAAGTCGTGTCCTAAGGTGGCCATAATGGGTTGTGTGGTGAACGGCCCGGGCGAGGCCAAAGAGGCCGATATCGGGGTTGCAGGTGGCCGAGGGCACGGCATTCTTTTCAAGAATGGAAAGGTTGTAAAAAAGGTATCGGAGCATGAGTTGGCAGAAGTTCTCATCAATGAAGTAAAGAAGTTGGTTTCGTAGAGCGCCAAGTTCCCTAGGAGGTATTGAATATAAACATGCGATACTCAAACTATTTCTTACCCACTCATAAGGAAATCCCTGCAGAAGCTGAAGTAATCAGTCACCAGTTGATGATCAGAGGGGGCATGATTAGGAAATTGACCTCAGGTATTTACACCTATCTCCCGGCTGGTCTTCGTGCCATAAGAAAAGTCGAACAAATCATTAGAGAAGAGATGGACAGATCCGGCGCAATAGAGTTACTGATGCCAGCTATTCAGCCCGCCGAACTCTGGCAGGAAAGCGGGAGATGGGATTATTATGGTCACGAACTCTTGAGGTTCAGAGACCGTCACAACCGTGATGTCTGTTTCGGACCCACCCACGAGGAAGTTATCACCGATCTCGTAAGGAAAGAAATTCATTCGTACAAACAAATGCCTGTCAATTTTTACCAGATTCAGACAAAGTTCAGAGACGAAATTCGACCTAGATTCGGTCTCATGCGTGGACGTGAGTTTGTCATGAAAGACGCTTATAGTTTTGACGTAGACGAAGAAGGGGCACAACGTAGCTATGAGCTCATGTATGATACTTACGCCAGGATATTTCAGAGGTGCGGGCTGAGATTCAGGCCTGTGGAGGCGGATACGGGCGCTATTGGTGGCAGTTTTTCCCATGAGTTTATGGTGCTGGCAGACACAGGCGAGGATCAATTGGTAAACTGCATAAAATGTGATTACGCCGCCAACCTGGAGAGAGCCGAAGTACGGATCGCTGATCAGCCCCTATCACCTGCCAGCGATAACATGAAATCCCTTGAGGAAGTTTACACGCCCAATATAAGAACCATAGAAGAAGTAACATCTTTTCTATCTGTCTCACCGGATCAGCTTATTAAAACACTCATCTTGATCGCCGATGAAGAGGTGGTTGCAGTGCTCATAAGAGGGGATCATGAACTCAATGAAGTCAAACTCAAGAATTTCCTCGATGCTAAACACGTAGAGCTTGCCGACCCTAACCTGGTAGCCGAAACAACCGGTGCCCCTATGGGCTTTGCGGGTCCGGTGGGCCTGACAATCAAAATGGTGGCTGACCATGCTATTAGAGGAATGAAAAACTTCGTCACAGGTGGAAACAAGAAAGACTACCACCTCAAGAACGTTAACCTGGGCCGGGATTTTGAACTGCTTAGTTTTGTTGATCTTCGCGTTATCACACCACACGATTCATGCCCCAGGTGCGGAGGAGAAATACGTTTCGGAAGGGGTATCGAAGTGGGACATATTTTTATGTTGGGCACCAAATACAGCCATGCGTTAAAAGCCCTTTTCCTTGATGAGCATGGCAAAGAGAGGCCGATTATCATGGGCTGCTATGGTATAGGGGTGGGAAGAACCGTCGCAGCAGCAATCGAACAAAACCATGACGATCATGGCATCGTGTTACCCATCCCTGTTTCGCCATTTGAGGTAATAATCTTGCCGCTCCAGATGCATGAGACCGCTGTTGTTGAGACGGCGGAAAAGATTTATGCTGAACTCGAGGGCTCTGGTGTTGACGTGATTCTCGATGATAGAGATGAAAGGCCGGGTGTCAAATTCAATGACGCTGATCTCATCGGAACTCCGGTACGGGTAACCGTGGGTCTCAGAGGGGTCAAAGGCGGTCAGGTTGAGATGAAGTTACGGGCTGAATCTGAGAGTAGGGACTTGCCTATCAAGGATGCCCCATCCATTATCAGGGAAAAAGTGAAAGAGCTATATGATTCGCTTAAATGATATCACCTCCGAGCTTCTCAAATATCACCCAAATGCTTCAACAGAGCTCATAGAAAAGGCATATGTTTACTCGGCCAAGGTCCATCAGGGCCAGATTCGCCTCTCTGGAGAGCCATACCTTTCCCATCCTTTGGATGTCGCACATATCCTCACCCAAATGAAGATGGATGCTGTGTGCATCGCAGCGGGACTCCTTCACGATACACTTGAGGATACGAATGCAGAGCGCGATGAAATAAGTCGTCTCTTTGGTGAGGAGACAGCCA
>DATKYC010000381.1:0-6599 GCA_035528695.1 Acidobacteriota bacterium
GCGCCTTTGGGAGAGATTGCATTGGGATTGTATCCTGATTCAACCTCTGCCATGCTGATGGCAAGACGTGGTTCCAGGCCTAGCTGGAGTGCCTGTTGCTTGAGCTGCTCCATAATTTCATCTTTGCTATAAGGGCTTAGAGCATACTTTTGCGCGATCCTCGTTCTTGAGGGTTTCGCAAGAGGATCCACTCTTTGCTCCCCATTTCTTTCCTTTGCGGGAAGGGGGTTCCCATGTGACTCCTTATCTCCCTCAGCTTCACTGTTTCCAAGAACTCCCGTAGCGCTCCAGTCATTTTCTGGCTTTGTAGCCGTCTCCTGAAGGCCCCTGTTTTCCCCTGAAAACTTTCCTAAAGACATGTGCTCTCCTATTATGGTAGGATTCGAACCCATACCAACCTCTTGCTGGCATGGGGGCCTGAAACTGGCTAGAAACACCAGACAGGCCAAAAGAGAGGTGATTGTACCTGAACACGTCTTCATGGCTCAGCATTCTCCTTTCACTGGTTCAGATGGCTGAGGTCATAACTGTATTTTTTGATGTAGCAGTATATTTTTCATAGATATTGTATGTCAAGGATAAACTAACACAATATATAGAAAATTAGTTCTTCTTCTCACTAAGAGGGATAAACTGGCCCGGGGAGGAGAAGTAAAGAGCACCGATCTCGTAAACAACCAAGGCCCCGGCCGTACGTCCGGCGGGAGGTTCACTTTTTACTTGCATTTGAAGCGGTTATTGTTTATAAAAACAGAACTTTTTGGGTCTGGTCATCGAAAAAACAGATTCCTTCTCTTTTTTCAAGCATTACGTTTTTCTGCCATTCCCGACAGATCCTGAGAGGGGTTCCCATTCTGGATCTGTTCAAGTGAATTTATAGAAAAAAGAACATTCATTTTACCGGGATAATTTGACAAAATTTTTGCGCTAGATTCCATTTTGAAAAGAGAACCTGTAGGAGAGGCATCTAGGTAGCTCTGCTGCTCACTTAGGATGCCTTATTTTCTTTAGAAGTTGACGTTATGAAAACCTTCGCCGTTAATTTGAAAGGTCAAACTCCGGAAATGATCCAGGCGGACTCCCTCACAGCGATGGAGGCTCTTCAGCATTTAGAGCTAAAGAGATCTGAGGGGTTGGTCGCGGTAAAGGTCAATGGAGAAATCAGAGACTTATCAGCCCTGGTAGAGCCTGAATCAGAACTGGAGCCTATTTACACGGACTCTGAGGAAGGCCTCGAGGTGCTACGACACAGTACTTCTCATGTCATGGCCATGGCTGTTAGAGAACTTTTCCCCGGGGTAAAGGTTACTATAGGCCCGGCCATCAAGGATGGCTTTTACTACGACTTCGATTATGAGCGCCCCTTCAGGGAGGAAGATCTGGCAGAGATCGAAGCGAAGATGAAAGAAATCATCATGGCAGATCTTTCTTTTGCGCGAAAAGAAGTGACGAGTAAGGAGGCAATCAGTTTTTTCAAGAGTCAAGGTGAAGATTATAAGGTCGAGTTAATAAATGATCTGGATGTTGAAAGCGTATCACTTTACTCCCAGGGAAATTTTGCCGATTTGTGCCGCGGACCTCATATTCCTTCTACCGGCATTATAAAGGCATTTCATTTGACCAAGGTTGCAGGTGCCTATTGGCGGGGGGACGAAAAGAGGGCAATGCTGAGTCGCATCTATGGCGTGAGCTTTGCTGATGGGAAAAGATTAAGGGAACACTTGCACAAAGTTGAGGAGGCCAAGAGGAGGAATCACGTCAAACTGGGGCCGCAGCTTGGACTTTTCAGTACCCATGAAGAGATAGGCGCTGGGATGATAGTGTGGCATCCCAATGGAGCAATGTTGCGACATATCCTGGAAGAGTTTGAGATACAGGAACACCTGAAAAGGGGTTATGAACTGGTCAAAGGACCGCAGCTTTTGAAGACCGAACTGTGGGAAAAGTCAGGTCATTTTGAGAATTATCGCGAACATATGTATTTCACGACTATTGACGATCAATCCTATGGGATCAAGCCGATGAACTGCCTCGCCCATATGCTTATCTACCGTTCCAAAATAAGGAGTTACAGGGATTTGCCTAAACGATATTTTGAACTGGGCACTGTACATCGGCATGAGCGTTCAGGGGTGTTGTACGGGCTTCTCAGGGTTAGGGAATTCACCCAAGATGACGCTCACATCATCTGCACACCAGATCAGTTGAACGACGAAATAAAGGGTGTGCTCCATTTTGTCAGTGATGTCATGGGCATCTTCGACTTTGACTATGAGCTTGAGATCAGCACACGTCCCAAGAAGTCGATTGGCTCGGATGAGGATTGGGAGTTGGCTACAACAGCCCTCATAAAGGCAATGGACGATCTCAATCTGTCCTACGACATTAACGAGGGGGAGGGGGCTTTTTATGGACCCAAGATTGACATAGAATTGAAAGATGCCCTTGGCAGAAAATGGCAATGCGCCACCGTCCAGTGCGACTTTGCGCTTCCTGAGAGATTCGACTTGGTTTATATTGAGAAGGATGGGCAAAGATATCGGCCTGCCATGATTCACAGGGTGGTCCTGGGGGCTATCGAAAGGTTCATAGGGGTCCTCATCGAACACTATGCCGGAGCCTTTCCCACCTGGCTCGCTCCGGTGCAGGCTACGGTGCTGACGGTTACTGACAGAAATATTTCATATGCTGAAGAATTGCTGAAGACCTTGCTTGACGCAAACGTGAGGGCGAGCGCAGATTTTAGGAACGAGAAGTTGGGCCTCAAGGTGAGAGAAGCCCAGTTGCAAAAAATCCCCTACATGCTCATAGTAGGTGATAAGGAATGCGAGAAGAGGGGATTAACCCCCAGGCTGAGGAACGGTCAAAATCTACCATTTATGAGTGCAAGGGAATTTATTGGCCGTATTGAAGATGAATGTAGAAAAAGAGGAGGTAATGGCCATAGGGAAGAAAGCTGATGACGTCGGAGTAAATGAAGGGATCCGTGCACGAATGGTAAGGCTCATCTCTTCTGACGGGACACAACTGGGCGTTTTACCCATTCGGGAGGCTCTGGTGGTGGCAAAGGATGAAGGCCTGGATCTGGTGGAGGTGGCACCTAATTCCGAACCCCCAGTGTGCCGAATAATGGATTATGGGAAATTTAAGTACCAGACAAGCAAGAAGGTCCAGGAGGCACGTAAGAAGGGCAAGGCTTTCCAGCTTAAGGAGATCAAGGTCAGACCTCACACCGAGGAACATGACCTGGGATTCAAGGTCAAGAATCTCATGAAATTTCTGGACAATAAGAACCGTGTGAAAGTGAGTGTCTTTTTTCGCGGCCGCGAAATGGCTTACATTGACGCCGGCATCAAGCTTCTTCAGAGGATAGCGGAGGAAGTCAAGGATAAAGGGACAGTGGAACAAGCGCCCCTGCAGGAGGCTAGAAATAGAGTCACTATGGTCATTGTCCCGAAATGAAGAACACATCCTGACAGTCGGGTAGTACTTTAAGCCCTCCGAAAATCCGTTATTCCTGAGCGAGATTATTGGAGGGCTTTTTAGATCGTCAGGGTGACTTTTAGGTAGGGAGGTTACTAAATGCCAAAGATGAAAACGAACCGTGGGGCCGCCAAGAGGTTCAAGATTACTGGCTCGGGTAAGATAGCCAGGAGCAAGGCCTATGGGAGCCATATTCTCACAAAAAAGACTACAAAAAGGAAAAGGCGGCTCCGAAAATCCGCCTTAGTACACTCGACCAATTTTAAAAAGGTGGCCAGACTTATTCCTTACGGGTAGGGTGAAACGAGGGATCGGCTTTTCCTTGTTCCTGAATGGATCGGTGGAGTAAGGGATGCGCCGTGACATGAGTCCGGGATTTGCACTTTGATCACGGCACGGTATTCTTCTAGGACCGAAAGGGTGGAAAAGCTGACATTAGAATCAATTTGATTTTGATATTTTGTACGTAAAGAAGGGAAGTTAAACCAAAAGAGGTTTTGCGATGCCAAGAGTAAAGAGAGGTTTTAAGGCTAGGAGAAGGAGAAATAGGTTACTGAAGGCTGCAAAGGGTTACAGGGGAGGCCTCAGTAAACAGCTCAGGACCGCCGATGTTGCTGTGAGCAGAGCCGGAGTATACGCTTACCGCGATAGGAAGAAAAGGAAGAGGGATTTCCGTAGGCTTTGGATTGTACGGATTAATGCTGCTGCCAGAGAGCATGGCTTATCATATAGTAGGCTCATTGATGGCCTTAGCAAGGCTGGGGTCAACCTGGATCGCAAGATGCTTGCAGACATGGCTATTTGCGACCCGGCTGGATTCTCTCAACTGGTGAGTATGACAACCAAATAGCTCTTTTTGGACTCTCAGGCCGTAAAGCAATGAAAAACCAATTCCTTGAACTTGAGAAAAGGGCTTTAGAGGAACTGGAGGATATCAATGATACCTCTGAGCTTGAGAAGTTCCGGATCACCTATCTTGGAAAGAAGGGGATGCTTGCCTCCCTCATGAAGGGGTTGGGTAAGTTATCGCCAAGCGAGAGGCCGGAGGTTGGCAACCTGGCAAATCTTGTGAAGAGAAATCTCTTGCGGCGATTTGAAGAGGTACGGGAACGAATAAGCACAATTGAAGCAGATAGGGTTTCCTTTTTTGATGTGACGCTGCCCGGCCGGGGGCCTGTTCGAGGGCATCTTCATCCCATTACCCAGGTGATCCAGGAGGTCTGCCGGATATTTTCCAGGATGGGATTTAGGGTGGTTAAGGGCCCCAATGTTGAACTGGACTATTATAATTTTGAGGCCCTTAATTTTCCTAAGGATCATCCTGCAAGAGACATGCAAGATACCTTTTATATCTCTGATAATGTTGTCTTGAGAACACATACCTCTCCGATGCAAGTGAGGGTTATGGAGACCCAAGAACCCCCTGTCAGCATAATAGCCCCCGGAAAAGTGTACCGCAGGGATTCGGATGTCTCACACACCCCCATGTTCCATCAAGTGGAGGGCCTTTTGGTGGATAAAGATGTCAGTTTCGGAGACTTGAAGGGAACGCTGACAAACTTCGTCCACCAGATGTTTGGGCATGAGACCGACCTGAGGTTCAGGCCAAGCTTCTTTCCTTTCACCGAACCCAGTGCTGAGGTAGATATCAGGTGTGTAATCTGTAGAGGTAAGGGCTGTCGGACGTGTTCCCATACTGGCTGGTTAGAGATCCTTGGTTCTGGAATGGTAGATCCTGAGGTGTACCGGTTTGTTGGATATGAGGCCGAGGTGTACTCGGGCTTCGCCTTTGGTATGGGTATTGAAAGGATTGCCATGCTCAAGTACGGAATAGACGATATCCAGCTGTTTTTTAAAAATGACATGCGCTTTCTGAGTCAATTTTAGGTGATGTAAGTATACAGGGCTAAACGCTCTCATCTCACCTGTTATCCATAGAGCACTATTGAATCTCCCTGCAGGAATCCGCAGGGAAGCTTCCAATTTTATGGAATTTCTTGTCAATTATAAGATTCGCTCGCGTAACCCCTAAGTCCTGCTTATTCAGCGGGACGGGGAATGCGCTCGCCGTGCAATTTGATGAAAGTCAGTATAAATTGGATAAAGGATTACGTAGATATTGAAGTGCCGCCACATGAGCTCGGGAATTTCCTTACCATGGCAGGCCTGGAGGTGGAAGGAATTGAGGCTGTGGGGCAGTCCCTTGAACAGATTGTTGTGGCAAAGATAGTTGCGATGGGGCCCCACCCTAAGGCGGACCGTTTATCGCTCTGCCAGGTGGATATGGGCGGAGAAATAGCTCAGGTGGTGTGTGGCGCCCCCAAGTTGGAAGTCGGCGTCTCGGTTCCATTGGCCTTGCCCGGCGTCAAACTCCCGATGGGTACAGTTGTTGAAGAGAGCCGGATCAGGGGCGAGATCTCAAGGGGTGTACTCCTAGCAGAAGATGAGATGTGCCTGACCGACGACCATTCGGGCATCATGCTCCTACCCCCAGATTCTACCCCTGGTTCGCCATTGGCCAGTGTACTCCCTGTTTCTGACTGGGTTCTTGATATATCCATAACCCCCAATCGCCCTGATTGCGCCTCGGTGTTGGGAATAGCCAGAGAAATTGCCGCTATTACCGGACAAAGGCTTAAGAGGCCGGAGGTAACAATAGAGGAAAGGGGTCCGGCGATTGAGGAACTGACAAGTGTAACGATAGTTGATCCAACTGGATGCCCACGTTATGCTGCCGGGATAATCCAAGACATTGAACTTAGGCCTTCTCCATTTTGGATGAGATACCGGCTTTACTGGTCAGGAATAAGAAGTATAAATAATGTGGTAGATGTGACCAACTATGTGATGTTGGAAATGGGCCAGCCGTTGCATGCGTTTGATTACAATCGGCTGAGAGAGAATAGGATTGTAGTAAGGCGCGCACAAGAAGGAGAGCTTTTTACAACTCTCGATGGACAGAGCCACACTCTCAACAGCGAAACGCTCATGATCTGTGATGGAGAAAGAGCGGTGGCGCTTGCAGGGATTATGGGCGGGCTTAACTCCGAGATTTTTGCAGGGACCAGGAACATACTTGTGGAGAGCGCCTTCTTCGATCCTATGACAATTCGAAA
>DATKYC010000382.1:0-2395 GCA_035528695.1 Acidobacteriota bacterium
CTCTCCATGTCGCTCCCTGATGCGATCCAGGGCCTGGATCACAAGGGATTTTCTGTTCCCGTCAGGGGACGTGGTGTGGAAAAGCGAGAGCTGATCATTTGAGTTAGAAAAATCCCGGAACCAGACCCTTATAAATCGAACCCGCACCCGGCGATTGCAGGCATTGACAAACATCTTCTCTATGGGATCGTAGAGATCAAAATCCCAGAAGCTACTGTCGTAGGGCAGCTTGAGCTGACGCGTGGTCTCCATCTGGTCGGAATACCTGATGAGCAACCCGGCCTTTCCGGGAAAAAGTCCCCTGCTTCGCAGCCGGCAGGAACACTTTTCCACCAGCCAGTATAGGGCACCCAGAAGCATCCAATCGTCATTCTCATCCTGTGGGAGCGTAATCTCCTCGCTCACCATGGGCTTCATTGGCGTAGGGTATACAGGGGTGGTATCAATGCCGAGGGTCCTTTGATGGATCACAAAGGCCTGGCGGCCAAAGATAAGTCGCAGACTGCCCATATCCAGGGCGGCCAGCTCCCGGACCAGGGTGATATTGAGCTCTTCCAAAAGGATCTCCCGGCGAAAACGGCCTATACCGGGGACCACATTTACCTTTAGCGGGGCCATAAAGGCGGCCTCCTGGCCCTGTCCTACATCTAACACCCCTTCGCAGGGAATGATCCGGGAAGCAATGCTGGAGACCATTTTGTTGCCTGACACACCTATTGTTGCGGATAGAGAGAGGCGGGCCTTAATTTCCTGCCCGAGACGATACCCTGTATCCTTGGCCCTCCCCCAGAGCCGCTCGGTCCCTGTCACATCCAGGTAGATATGTCCCGGCCGTGCGGGCTCCCAGAGGGGTGTATACCCTGCCACCACTTCACCTAGAACCTTGCAGGCCTTTTCCGTAAGCGCGGGATTGGGAGCCAGGACAGCCAGACCCGGGCACAATCTCACGGCTTTTCCAAGGGGCATACCCTTGAAGACCCCTTCTCTTCGCGCTTCAGGGGAGGCAGAGAGGATAAGACTGCGCTCTGAGTGGGGTGGGGCCACAGCCACAGGTCTGTCCCTGAGCCTCGGTTGGCAAACCCGCGCCACAGCAATGGAAAAGGCAGGGATGTGAAGGTGAATGATGTGCCGGTCCAAAATTTAGTCCCACTATTTAAAATACCTCATGACCCCCACGACCTTGCCCTCAATACGGAGATCCTCTGTGTTCACCAGAATGGATTCCATGCCCGTATGGGCCGGCCGGAGTTCCACATGATCTTCCCTTTTGTAGTATTTCTTAACGGTTGCCTCATTGTTAATCAGGGCCACCACCGTCTCCCCATTCTCTGCGGTGGGCTGCTTCCGGATCACCACAAAGTCCCCATCCAGGATCCCCTCCTCCTTCATAGAATCCCCTTTTACCTGGAGTACGAAGTGATCTCCACTCCCTATCATGGATGGCGGGACCTCGATGGCACTCACATCTTCCACTGCCTCAATCGGTTTCCCCGCTGCCACCCTTCCTAAGAGGGGAAACTCGAATCGTCTTGTTTCAACAGGACTGATCACCTCAATAGCTCGCTTGCGATTCTTTTCCCGGGGAAGCCGGATATAGCCCTTCCGCTCAAGGATCTTGAGATAGGTGGTAACCGTGTTATAAGAACTGAAGCCGAAATGCGAGCAGATCTCGTCAAAACTGGGGGCTCTCCCCCACTCCGTTGTGTAGTGAGAGACATAACCCAGAAAGTCCTTCTGTTTGGGTGTTAACCTCATATCTACCTCCTTGTTTTTATCCATACCTGAAACTTACAGCTTAATTTATAGTGTAAGTTTAGATGAAAGTCAACAGAAAAGTATAATCGAACCTGGAGGGCCCAAGAGGTGAGCAAAAAGCCGTGGGAGCGAGGTGTGCCGGCAAGAAGAGGAAAACGAAAAGGTTGTCAGGTGGAGATGACGGTAAAGGATCGCTTCCGGACGGAATCTAATCCAGTCGCTTTCTAAAACGCCCCACCGCGCCGGTGAAGACAACCAGGCCAATGACACCCAATGCCGCAAATTGAGGCCACAAGACCTCAAGCCCGGTCCCCTTCATGAAGATTCCCCTGATAATGACCAGGAAGTAGCTGAGGGGGTTCAAATAGGTCAACCATTGAACTACTGTAGGCATGTTGGCGATAGGGAATACAAAGCCGCTCAGCATAAAAAACGGGAGTATGAAAAAAAAGGTGGTCATCATAGCCTGCTGCTGGGTGGCAGATATGGTGGAAATGAAGAGGCCGATACCCAGGGTACTCAGGAGAAAGAGGCAGGTGGATGCAAAAAGCAGGGCAATACTTCCAACCATGGGAATGCGAAACCAGAAGATGGCAAACAGGGTGACCATCACCATTTGAGCTTCAGCAATGATAATATA
>DATKYC010000383.1:0-3589 GCA_035528695.1 Acidobacteriota bacterium
GGCCGAGTATAGTTTTGTCGGTACTGAAGTTCCCAGGCCTGATGCCCCCGATAAAGTGGCAGGAAAGGCCATCTATATCCATGACCTTGTAAGGCCTGGCATGCTCTATGGAAAAATCAAGTTCAGTGACTATGCGCATGCGAAGATAGTACACATAGACACCTCCAGGGCAGAAAAGCTCCCCGGAGTTCGCGCCATAATTACGGGTTACAACACGCCTGAAATACGAATAGGTTTCATAAGAGATAATTTCGCCCTGAAAAAGGACAAGGTCCGACAGTATCGCGATGAGGTGGCGGCAGTCGCTGCAATAGACCCGGATATTGCTCAGGAAGCAGCCGACCTGATTGAGATAGAGTACGAGGAACTCCCCGGCCTGTTTGCCCCTGAAGATGCCTTGAAAGAGGATGCCCCTCTAATTCATGAGACGGACACCAGAGGTCGACCCAAGACTGACAACAGGGTTCCGGTACCCTGGAGATTTGTTGCAGGCGATGTGGAAAAGGCGAAGCAAGAATCTGCCTATATTGCCGAAGACCACTTCCAGACCCCCCTGGTGCAACAGTCGTGCTTAGGGACGGCCGGCTGTATCGCCGAATTTGACCTCCAAAACAACTTGGTTATCCATACAAAGACCCAGATCCCTTTCTTGGCTCAGAACGATTTTAACCAGGCACTCGCAGCAATGGGATTGAGAGACAAGAACAGCAGGGTAATCGTCCCCACCATGGGAGGAGCCTTTGGTACTGGCCTTGACACCCATGGATACGAGTACATCGCGATCTTGCTGGCCTATAAGACCGGCAGACCTGTCAAGATCATCCTCACCCGTCAAGAGGAATTCACAGCCCTCTCGCCGCGGCAGCAAACCAAAACCCACATCATCCAGGGGTGTGACAAGGATGGGATGCTTACCTTTAGGGAGGTGAGGATGCTACTGGACAATGGGGCCTATTCCTCCTGGGGCGCCACTACCCCAAGCGTGATGATGTTACCGATATCTTCCCTCTACCGGGTCCCCAACATATTTTATGAGGCCACCCTTGTGTATACCAACAACACCTATTGCCAGGCAATGAGGGGATATGGAAACCCGCAGGCAACCTGGGCCCTTGAGAGTAACATAGACCAGCTCGCTGAGGCAGCCGGGATTGATCCCTTTGAGTTCAGGATGAAGAACAGCAACATCCCCAACGACATCACACCAATGGCGCTTCAGATCTCCACCTGTGGCCTTAAGGACTGTTTGAAGACGGTTGCTGACAGGCTGGACTGGAAAGAGAAGCGCGGAAAAGGAAGGGGTAAGGCCCGCGGCGTTGGCATGGCCTCCCTCTTCCATGTGGGTGGTGGGGCAAGGGTATACCGTTCAGATGGCACAGGCATTATCATGAAACTGGATGATTTCGGCAATGTCTCCGTCATCACCGGCGGCGTGGAAATAGGCCAGGGTTTTACCGCTGCACTCACCGTAACTTCAGCCGAGGCACTTGGCGTCAGTCCTGATAAGGTTTCTATCATCTCCGGCGACACTGCAACCTGTCCCTGGGATGTGGGAACCCATGCGAGCCGTGGGATCTTTACTGCGGGCAATGCAGCCATCATGGCCGCCCGGAAGGCGAAAGGAAAGATATTCGAACTCGCCTCAGAGCAATTTATGCGGCGTGTACGGGCCGGCCTGGAAAAGCGAAAGAAGAAGGACCCCAACTTTGAGATGCCCGATTTGGACTATGAGCGGATCTGTGATCCGTCTGAATTCGATCTGAAGGATAACTTCGTCTTTCTTAAAGAAGAGCCTGATAATCCCCTGCTTCGTGTGAAACTGGAGGAGATATTGAGGGCTGCCCACTTTAAGGAGCAGGGCACTATGATTGTAACAGAGGCCTTTTATGACCCCTCCACTGAGATGATTGACGCAAGAACCTGTAGAGGGAATCTCTCCGCTACTTACGCGTTCGGAACCCAGGGTGCTGAAGTGGAAGTGGACTTGGAGACCGGCAAGGTGAAGGTCTTACAGGTTGTGGCTGCCCATGATGTGGGGCAGGTTCTCAATTTGCAGACCCTTAGGGGACAGATCTATGGTGCAGTTGTAATGGGCCTTGGATATGCGCTCTCCGAGGAGTATAGGACCGAAAAGGGGAGAAATCTGAACCCTAATTATCTGGACTATAAGATACCTTCGGCCCCGGATGTGGATTTTCCCATTCACGTGGAATCCATCGAGACCAATGACATTGAAGGACCTTTTGGCGCCAAGGGCGTGGGCGAACCGGGGCTGGTTCCCACCGCACCCGCCATCGCAAACGCCGTATACGATGCCATAGGTGTGAGAATCACAAGCCTGCCCATTACCCCGGAGAAAATACTGGCTGCACTGAAAGAAAAGAAGAAAGATTAGATACTGGCCGCTGGATACCACTACGATCAGCCAACATCCGGTATCCAGCATCGGCGCAGGAGGTACCAATGCCTGATACGTCTTATCGGTTGGGTTGTGATATTGGAGGAACCTTTACCGACTTTGTGTTGCTTGATGACCTGACAGGTGAAATACAGATACACAAGTGTCTAACCACTCCCAGTGACCCCTCAGATGCTGTTGAACAGGGTATAAGGGCATTGGAGCAAAAGGCCCCCGGCTTTGTTGCAAAGCTGGATGAGGTGATACATGGCACCACACTGGTGATTAACTCAATTATAGAGAGAAAGGGAGCCAAGACCGGACTAATCACCACCAAAGGTTTCAGGGATGTGTTGGAACTTGGCAGGGAGATTCGCTATGCCCCCTACGACATTTTTGCAGAATTCCCGATTCCTTTGATTCCAAGGAGGTTTCGCCTGGAGGTTGACGAGAGGGTCCGTAGCGATGGGACCGTACTGAAACATCTCGATCCTGAGCATGCAAGGGACGTGGTACGCACATTGATTGCTACGGGCGTTGAGTCAATAGCCGTGTGTCTCATCAACTCGTTTGAAAATCCAAGCCACGAGCTTTTGATCAAAGACATCATACAAGAGGAGTCTCCTGAGATTTCCATATCAATCTCATACGAGGTCTTACCCCAAATAAGGGAGTACGAAAGAACATCCACCACAGTGACTAACGCCTATGTAAAGCCCTTGACAGAGAGGTACCTGTCAAAGCTCTCCAAGAGACTTGAGTCTATTGGTTCTAAGGGAAAGCTCTTCATTATGCTTTCGAGCGGTGGCATTACCTCAATTGAAACAGCCGCCGAGTTTCCCGTCAGGATAATAGAGTCCGGGCCGACCGCTGCGGTTATCTCCGGCCAGTACTACGGGAAGCTTTTCAATATACCTGAAATGTTCTGTTTCGATATGGGGGGAACAACCGCCAAGTCCTGTCTCATACAAGGGGGAGTTGCCGGTGTGGTTCCCACCTTTGAGGTTGGTCGCGTGCAGCGGTTCATGAAAGGAAGTGGTCTCACCATTCAGGTGCCAGTGGTGGACCTGATGGAGATTGGCGCTGGCGGCGGCAGCATCGCTAAGGTGAGTAAAATGGGGACGCTCCAGGTTGGACCCGAGAGTTCGGGTGCAGATCCAGGGCCTATCTGTTATGGCAGGGGAGGGACAG
>DATKYC010000384.1:0-2765 GCA_035528695.1 Acidobacteriota bacterium
TTCCATGGTTTGAATACCGGTGGCAAAGATGTAAGGTCCCATTAGGCCTCTTATCTCCTCTTCCACTCTGTCCAGCTCATTTGTCACTGTTGGCTCATCTTTGCCCCTTAAACTGATAGTGATGTGGTTTTCAGGAAAATGCGGGTAAAATCCGAAAATAATATCCTTTGTTCTACCTTGAATATCCTTGAAGATTTCGGCAATGCTTGGTTCGCCCAGACCGTAAAGCTTCAATATTCGTTGCCTCATAACGGGTAGTGTCTTGTAACGGCTCAGGATCTCGGGAAGCACAAACTTGTCCATCAGGTAGCGCATTTGATCTGGCACTCCGGGGAGGAAATAGAGGAGGGCACCTTTTTCTTCGATGCAAAAGCCACACATGGTACCTGCCGGGTCCAGCACCCTAGAATCTCTCGGTATCCACGCCATCTTCTCAAAGGAGGCCGTCATCTCGATCCCTCTCGCCTCGGCATGGCTCTTCATTTTTTCGAACATCTGAGGATCGAGGCAAAGGGGCCTGCCAAGTACCTCGGCTACTATCTCTTTGGTTATATCGTCCTCAGTAGAGCCCAGTCCCCCGGTTACGATAACAAAGCGGGATGTCTTTAGGGCCTTGGTGAGGGCCTCTGAGACCATCTCGTGATTATCCCCTATAGAGATAATCCGGGCTACCCGCAGACCCGATGCGGTAAGTCTCCCTGCGGCATACCACGCATTTAGATCGAGGGTCCTTCCGGAAGTAAGCTCGGTCCCTATGGTAATGATTTCACCATACATTTACGTTCAGCTCTGGAAAAAGAGGATTATCCTCACACAGATATACGCGTACATGCCTGCTACCAGATCATCAATAACGATTCCCACTCCACCATTGAGCCTCTCCAGCCGTTTCATGGGGTAAACTTTTAAGATGTCGAAGAGCCGGAAAAATGCAAACCCCAGAGACAGTGTCAACCAGGAAAGCGGCAAGAAGAGCACCGCCAATAAAAAGCCTGCTACCTCGTCAATCACCACCTCAGGCGGATCATTTTGTCCCGAAAGCTCCTGGAACCGGCCTGAAGCCCAAATAGCCACCCCCGTGACGATCGCTATGGCCATGACCCTGTAAATGATGCCCAGATGACCTAGGGCGAGAACTAAGGGAACAGTGGCGATAGTCCCAAAGGTTCCCGGCGCAAGAGGTAAGAGGCCAGCGCCGAACCACGTGCCCATGGTCAGGACGATCTTTCCGGAAAAGCCAGATTTTCTGAAAATGTCCTGCAGAAAGAAACTATCAGATTGCGGTTTTGACATCAAGCTCCTACCTGTTTAAACTCATGACCCAGTAAAAGATCTCTTTCAGCGGGAGGTTGTTCTTCAGGGCAATTTCCCGGCAGGTCTCGTATTCGGGCAGAAAAAAGGGGGAACCGTCGCGCCGTATGACTTTTTTGACACTGAGCTTTCCCCAGGGGCTGTCCACCTCCTCCATAGAGCGTTTCACTATCCTCCTCTGGCAGAATTGGAATCTAATACCCAGGGTGGTACTTTCCCTGAACAGGATCTCCATCAACGCATCCTTTTGTTGCGGACGACCGAGTACCTGGATCTGTACGCCGGGGCGATTTTTTTTCATCTGCACAGGACAAAAAACCACGTCAAGAGCGCCGGCCTCAAACAAGCGCTCCATAAGATAACCCAGCCATTCGGGGCTCATATCATCTGTATTAGCCTCGATAACTAAAACAGTATCTCCCTCTTGTTCGGGTTGCTGATCACCCAAGAGAATTCTAAGGAGGTTGGGCCTGTCTGGCAAACTCCTTTTTCCTACTCCGTATCCGACACGGTGGACGACCATAGGAGGCATTTGCCCGAAAGAATCTACCAACCTTTTCACCAGGGCAGCACCGGTTGGGGTTACCATTTCATTCTGGATACCCGAATCAAGAACAGGAACTCCTCTCAAAAGGGCAATGGTTGCAGGAGCCGGAATCGGGATCCTGCCATGGGCGGTCTCCACAAAGCCTGACCCGAGGGGGAGGGGAGAGGAGG
The DNA here is from genome assembly GCA_035528695.1 of Acidobacteriota bacterium. Taxonomy (GTDB): domain Bacteria; phylum Desulfobacterota; class DSM-4660; order Desulfatiglandales; family Desulfatiglandaceae; genus DATKYC01. The sequence continues at coordinate 2,029 of DATKYC010000384.1, forward strand.
AAAGAGAACCGATTGCCAGCCATTCGATGCCATAAACAGTTCCCACAATATCTACTATCGAGTCAACAGCACCAACCTCGTGGAAGTGGATTTCCTCCGGCGGAAGTCCGTGAATTCTACCTTCGACACTGGCAAGATCTTCAAATATAGCTATGCTCCTGTCCTTGACAGCCCTGCTCAAATCTCCTTCTTCGATGATTTTACGGATGACTTTGAGGTTCCTGTGGCGCTGCTTCTTATTTTCTACCCTCACCGTGAAGCGACTTCCGTAAATGTGGTTGCGCTCTTCCTGCTTCAGCTGGAGCTGGTAGCCGTCGAGCGGCAGACTCTTCAGACGCATTTCGAGTTGTTCCAAGGGAAGTCCCAGATCGAGAAGGGCACCGAGAAACATGTCCCCGCTGATCCCTGAAAAGCAGTCAAGGTGGGCTATTTTCATGTCCTTATCCAAACCTTGCCCTTACGGCAAGGCCTCATATAGGCAAAGATAAATGTTTTACAAGGCATCTGCGACGAGTTCCGAGATGTCTTTCACCTCGATCTCATTTTCCTTATTAGTTGTCTTACGGCTGTCCTCGAGCATTGAGATGCAGTAAGGACAGGCAGTGGCGAGGATAGATGCGCCAGTCTCGCATGCCTCCTTTATCCTTAGATCCGAAAATCGCCATTCAGGAGGGGTTTCCATCCACAGCCGGCCTCCGCCCCCGCCACAGCAAAGGCTTTCCTTCCTGCTTCGTTTC
>DATKYC010000385.1:0-3005 GCA_035528695.1 Acidobacteriota bacterium
CTCAGCAATTCGCCCTGGTAGTCGGGGCTGAGGTGCTCTCTAATCGCATCGATTATGAGGACCGTTCCACATGTGTCCTTTTTGGCGACGGGGCTGGTGCCGCGGTCTTGGGTCCCTCCGATCGCAATGGTGATGGTGAGATCCTCTCCACACATCTTCACTCAGATGGAAGGCTCTGGAAACTCCTCAATGTGCCTGGGGGAGGCTCACAGCATCCTCCCTCCCATGAGATGGTGGAAAAACGCCTCCATCTCGTCAAAATGCAGGGGAATGAGGTCTTTAAACATGCCGTTCGTACCATGGTTGAGGTGGCTCTGGAAGCCATGGAACACAACGGAGTTTCGAGTCAGGATATCGACTGGTTTATCCCCCATCAGGCAAACAGCCGCATTATGGAAATGGTGGCCAAACGGCTCGAGATTCCCATTGAAAAGGTTATTGTCACCGTCCACAAGTATGGTAATACATCCGCAGCATCCATTCCTACAGCCCTGGACGAAGCGGCGCGATCCGGGAAGATAAAACGAGGAGACTTGATCCTTGTTGATTCCTTCGGCGCGGGTTTTACCTGGGGCGCAGCTCTGTTCAGGTTCTGACCGCATGTTTTATTGGGAGTTATCCCGTAAGTTGCGAGTTCTTAGAAGGAAATTGCTTGACTATGATCAGGTGTTCCCTATATTTAGTAATTTTTTTGGGCTTTTTCCAGACGGATACATTCAACAGTCAACCCAGTAAGTTTTACTAGCGCACTGGTATTGAGAATAATGGAAATCATAAAATCTTTCAGTTATCGCCCCGGACCAATACAGGGGGGCTACACAGACCAGATCCTTCAGGTAAATCTAGACACGGCAACAATTACACCTTTCTCTGTGCCCGCTGATTTCAAATACAAGTATATTGGCGGCCGCGGTTACGCCCTGAAGCTGATTTGGGATAGAACTAATGCTGACACACGGTATGACAGCCCAGAAAATCTGCTTGTTATGGCGAGCGGTCCGCTGGGCAATGAACCCAGGTTTCCCGGAACTGGCAAGTTTATTGTGGGCACTATCTCGCCCCTCACAGACACCTTCATTGATTCCAATGTGGGGGGACATTTTGCCCCGCTGTTAAAGCTCTGTGGGTTTGATGCCCTTGCCGTTTCTGGTGTCTCTCAAGGAGATGTGGTCTTGATAATAGACGCTGACAAAGGCGTTATTCAGATTGCCTGCGCACCAGCCTTCGACGAGAGTATCAACAACGGTGCCCTTTCTTACGGAGAGGCACTGATAAAGGAATTTAACAACGGCGAACTCTCTGAAACCGTCGCCGCAGTGACCGTAGGCATCGGGGCGGCACATGCCAGGTTTGGCATAATAAACAGCCTTTTCTATGACAGGAGGCGGAAAAGGATACGCTCCAAGCAAGCGGGTCGGGGAGGGACTGGCACGGTCATGCGCCACAAGGGGCTCAGGGCCATTATTGTCCGTTCAAGTGAGCCAAGAGTGGGTGCCAATAATCCCGTCGATCCGAAAGGGGTGCATGAGGCGGGTGCCAACCTCAAGAGAGTGGTTAGCCAAATGGACCCCCAGCAACTTAGGCTCTCCGCCTGGGGAACCCCCATCCTAATAGAATATATGGACAAGTACCATATCCTGCCTGTTCAAAACTATCAGTATGGCCAGCATCCTGATGCGAAGGCCATTTTTGCCGACGTCTTCCTGAATCTCTATTTTAACAAGAAGACAGCTGATGGGTGCTATAAAGGATGTAACTTGGCCTGTGCCAAGGGGGCCGAGAATGTGATTTTGAAATATGGCCCACACGCCGGCAGGGAAGTTGGCGTTGATGGGCCTGAGTATGAAACAGCCGGCGCTGTCACCTGTATGGGCATCTTCGACCCTCATTTCATTATGGAATATAATTGGTATTGTGATGAGTACGGTCTTGATTCTATTTCCATGGGGGTCACCGCCTCATTCCTGATGGAGTGCGTGCAGCGGGGCTATCTCTCAAAAGAGGATATTGGCTACCCGCTGGAGTGGGGAGATGAAGACGGTGCGAACCGGCTCCTCCACGAAACTGCCCATGGAGAAGGTCTCGGGAGGATATGCGGCCTGGGGGTACACCGTGCCAAGAAATGGGTGGCAGAGCGCTACTCTTCAAGGGCAGGAGAACCGCTGGATCAGGCTATCTCGGAACTCAACAAGTTTGCCATGGAGACCAAGGGCCTTGAGTTCTCGATGTATATCACAAAAGAGTCATTAGCCCAGCAGGGCGGGTATGGATTTGCCCTAAAGGGACCACAGCACGATGAGGCATGGCTTATATTTATTGATCAGGTGCATAAAGAACTGCCCACTTTTGAGATGAAGGCACAAGCGTTAAAATGGTTTCCGTTGATTCGTACGTGGTTCAATGCGGTGGGGCTGTGTAAACTCCCCTGGATCGACGTGCGGCACCCTGAAGCGGCTCAGACCAAAAACCCTGCTCAAAACCTGCCGACCCTGGCCTACTATGTGCAGTATCTTAACGCCACTGTTGGTTGCAATAAATCTCTGCAGGACGTACTGAACGATTCAGAGCGATTGCAGCTATTGCAGAAACTGATTAACGTGCGCCACGGCAAAGGGGCGAGGATTAGTGACCAGATTCCCCTAAGGGCGATGGGGCCTGCCTTCCCTAACGAGTACGAGGCCCGCGCGGATTACTACGATTCCTGGCTGAAGGATCAGGTAGGGGAGGAAAAGGTGCCTGAAGAGCCCGAGAAAAGACACGGGCTGATCATTAAGCTCCGTCAGGAAGCCTACGAGAGGCTTTGTGACTCCGTCTACAAGGAAAAGGGGTACACCTCCGATGGAATCCCTTTGCCTGACACACTTGAAAAATTCGATCTTCTGGATGAGCAGGCCCGGGACTTGCTTATCCAATTCGGGTTACTTGAAGAGGAAAGAAAAATTTCGAATTGAAACATTTCTTAGAGTTATGAAGGCAATGGTTGTATCGGTTCAATTTCACGGGGC
>DATKYC010000386.1:0-9674 GCA_035528695.1 Acidobacteriota bacterium
AAAAAGCGATATAGGGGAGATAGCCAGCCTATGTCATCTTAAGACCTACGGGGCTGGTGAAAAGGTATTCAGCCAGGGTGATTTTGGAGAGAATCTCTATATGATCGCCGAAGGCCATGTTGTATTAGAGAGATCGGTGGACCTAGGCACCCGCAAGGGCAGTGCGGTAATAGGAATGCTGGGTAAGGGGAGGGCTTTCGGTTGCTGGTCCACACTTCTGGATGAAGCTCATACTCTTATGTGCACGGCTACCTGCCAGAAACTTACGAAGGTTGTGGTCCTTAATGGAGCCGCGCTGAGAGATATGATGCTCAGCAACACCGAGCTCGGGTTTAATGTCCTCCAAAGGCTCTGTTTCCTGCTCCGAGACAGGATACAAGGCGTATTCGGTGCCATGGAAAAAATTTAGGGGCCTGGATTTACCCAACTCAACAATGCGAATTGTAAACGGGGCAAGGCATGAGCCGTGCCAAAGAGGCTTATCCCCGTTAACAGTCGCCTTGATTCATCGGTGATTGTCTCCCCCTTATTTACTCTTTGGTCCCGCACCCCCACTAGCTTTATTATTACGAACCGCCGAATCAGAGAAATATCACCGGTATTCCATGCTCCCGTGCCGGAGAAAGGTCTCACACGAGGACACCTAGGCAATGGCATAAAAGTGGGCTCATGACGTTTTAGCCATATTCTCTGGTATCTTCTTTCAAAGGACTGCCAAATGGATCATCAAGTAAGTATGGAAGAAGCCGAAGAAAAGGTCTTGCGGGCTAATATTGCTAACCTGCTCCAACGCTCTAGCACAGAAAGGGGAAATCTTATCCCCATTCTCCAGATGATCCAGGAAAGACATTCATACCTTGCGCCGCCGGCAATAAGTATGGTTGCAGAACACTTGAAAATTACCGCATGTGAAGTTTATGGTGTTGCGACTTTTTATAACCAATTTAGGTTCCATCCACCCGGCAAACATCAGATTAAGGTGTGCCTTGGCACTGCATGCCATGTCAGGGGTAGCGACATTATCCTTGAGAATTTTGAACGTAAACTCGCCATTCGCGAAGGTGAAACCACGCCCGACAGAGAATTCAGTATCGAAAGGGTTGCGTGTGTTGGATGTTGTGCGTTGGCCCCCGTGTCAGTTGTCGATGAGACTGTGCAGGGACATATGGCACCCAGCAAAGTTGAAGGAATCATCCTGGGCTTCCAGATAGAAAAAGAAAAGGAAGCAAGAGAAAAACTAAGAAATGACCCCGCACAATAACGAAAATTTGGATAAGGTATTCGCTCAAATCCGCGAAGAGGCATCGAGACGTCTAAGTCTATTCAAAGAGGACCCTGTCCCTAAAATATACATTGGCATGGCTACTTGCGGTCTTGCCTCAGGGGCACTGGAGACAAGAAAGGCCTTCGAAGAAGCGCTCGCTGAAAGAAAGGTTGCGGCCTCCATACGTTCGGTGGGGTGCATAGGGCATTGCTATGCCGAACCAGTGGTTATTATTGAAAACCCTGGATTCCCCCCAATCTTCTACCACCAGGTAACCCCCGGTAAGGCACGAATGCTGGTGAAGTCTTTCTTACATGATGGTGACCCCCTTTTTGAGCATCTACTGGGTGCGATGGAAGAAAACGAGCTAATCCCCTGGATAATGGACTTTCCCCGTTTCAAACAAGAAAAACGGGTCGTTATGGAACATTGCGGGCTCATTGATCCAGAAGACATCTACGACTACATTGCACGGGGAGGTTATTCCGCTTTGGTAAAAGCCCTTCAACTTCCCGCCGAAAAAATAATCAGAGAGGTGCATGACTCAGGGCTGAGAGGGAGGGGAGGCGCAGGATTCTCCACTGGCAGAAAGTGGGGGTTGGCCAGGAACGCGGAGGCCACGGACAAAATAGTTATATGCAATGCGGACGAGGGGGATCCGGGTGCGTATATGGACCGAACTATTTTGGAGAGTACGCCCCACCAGGTCCTTGAGGGAATCGCCATCGGTGCTTACGCTGTCGGTGCAAACAAGGCTGTAATTTATGTAAGGGCCGAATACCCCCTCGCGGTGAAAATAATTACCAGAGCGATAGATCAGGCAGAAAAGCTTGGGCTTTTGGGCAAAAAGATCCTGGGCACCTCCTTTGATCTTGAAATCTCAGTATTCCAAGGGTCAGGAGCTTTTGTCTGTGGAGAGGAAACCGCCCTCATCCAGTCAATTCAAGGGGATAGAGGAATGCCCCAACATCGACCTCCTTATCCTGTCCAAAAAGGACTCATGGGCAAGCCCACCGTTATAAATAATGTGAAGACCCTGGCCTCTGTCCCCCCTATTCTGAGGTTTGGCGCATCGTGGTTCAAAGACATAGGTACAGAGAGGAGCCCAGGCACCGCCATCTTTTCCGTAGTCGGGGAAGTCGTTCACGCGGGTTTAATAGAGATCTCCATGGGCGTCCACCTGAGGACCCTTATCTTTGACATCTGTGGCGGGATTCCCAATAAGAAGGCCTTCAAGGCGGTACAGATCGGAGGTCCCTCTGGAGGGTGCCTGCCTGAAGAGTTCCTGGATACACCAATCGATTTCGACTCCCTCACCGCCGCAGGGGCGATGATGGGATCTGGCGGCATGGTGGTTATGGATCAGGATACCTGCATGGTAAATGTAGCCCGGTATTTCCTGGATTTCACGCAAAAAGAATCGTGCGGCAAATGTACCTTCTGCAGAATCGGCAGCCACCACCTACTCACTATCCTAGAGCGAATAACCGTTGGCAAAGGCCGAGAAGGCGACCTGGAACTGTTAGAGAGCTTGAGTGAGGATATAAAAAGAGGCTCGCTCTGCGGCTTGGGTAAGACGGCCCCTAACCCCGTGATTACCTCGCTTAACTATTTCAGAGATGAATACGAGGCCCACGTGAGAGAAAAGCGCTGCCCGGCCGGGATGTGTCGAGCATTAATTGCCTACTATATTGATTTAGAAAAATGCGCCCGAGGCTGTGATGCCTGTGTTGGAAGCTGTCCTGTTGAGGCTATCTTCACAACTAGAGACCGCAAGAAAGGCATTGATCAGACCCTTTGCGTCAAATGTGGGGAGTGCATGGCAGCCTGCCCCCCGGAATATGATGCGGTGAGGAGGGTATCTCCCCCCGATAAGGCACCGGTTGTGGAGCGCCTTCAAGAGAAAAAATAATAGTGATGGGCAAAAATGGTAAAATTCTTGGTGGACAATAGAGAAATTCGGGCTGAGGAAGGAGCGATCTTGCTTCAGGCCTGCCTTGACAATGGAATCTACATTCCAAACCTTTGCTATATCAAAGGGTTGGAAAGTGCTTCTGCCTCATGCCGAATGTGCTTTGTTGAAATTGAAGGAGAAGACAAACCGGTAACTTCATGTACCATCAAGGTCCGAAACGGAATGATTGTCAAAACCAGTACCCCCTCCGTCAGGAAATTGCAGCGTACGGGCCTTGAACTTCTCCTTTCCGTACATGAGGTGGACTGCAGACGATGCCCTGCCAACAAAAAATGTGATTTGCAGCGCATTGCAAAGGTTCTTAAGGTTGGTTTAAAGCCGAAACGCCTGGAACGTTTTCTAAAGGAAACGCAAAGAGAGGTTAACCACCCTTTCCTGGAATACTTTCCCAACCGGTGCATCTTGTGTGGCAAATGCGTACATGTGTGCCGCGAGAAAAACGGTCGTCCAGTCTTGACCTTTGCCAAACGGGGATTTCATACAATGATCAGTTTCTATGGGGAGGAGGATCGCGCTCGCCTTGCCTGCAAGGAATGTGTCGCATGCACTGAAATCTGCCCGGTGAGCGCCCTTACCTTTAAGGAGCCTTTAAACCTATAATGTTGTCTCGAGAAAAGCCCTTAGAGTCCCTATCCTCCGCCTCTGCACAAGCCTGGTTGACGAGTGATTAGCATATTGAAGCGAATCAGATTGTGTGATATAAGAAACCTCTAAGAAGTGGACAATACACCCCCACACTACATTGCCCGAGAGGATGGGATAGCCGTATTAATTTAGGTCTTTGAAAATAGCAACCCGCGTTCGTCGGTTCATGGTACCTTTTCCGGAGTGACCGGCGGGAGGCCTTCGTCATTTCAAGAGGTTACGCAATGGGGGACCCCCTGGCCCCGCGCGAATGCGAGGGGAACAGGGAGGGGGGAGGCATCACCCGTTGGGTAACTTCATGAAATGACCAGGCCGTGAGACTTGGAACGGAGGAAATGGTACTATGAACCGACTCTGTATAATTGAAAAGAGCTAAAGTGTTACCGATAACCGAGTCTTATGAGCATACAATTATGAGCAAGGAGTTCTGGACAGTCAGAGAGGTTGTTGATCTCTTTCAGATCGAAGAGACTTTTTTGGCGGATCTGGAGGAAGAGGAAATCCTATGCCCAGAGTGTCCCGAGGATTCCCTTAACAAGCTGTTTTCTTCTCGCGAACTTGAAAAATTGCGCCTTGCGAAGATCCTGGTGGAGGATATGGGCGTTAATTTGGCAGGTGTTGATGTGATACTTTGTATGAGGTCAAAAATGATAGAAATGAGAAAACAGTTCGATGCCATCCTGGAAGACCTGGCACGGCATGTTCAGGAAGCCTTTAAAAAGTCCCCTGATTCTTTCTAGTTGCTTAACCGCATGAATGGACCCCCCCGTGAATTCCCCGATTTCGAATTTGGTGATATCTTCCTAACGTCTAAGAGCCTTGAAGCCAAATTGGAGGAATCCCTGTTTGTCGACGGGCATGTGGATCTCCCCTATTTCATGATAAACCACGCCAAGGATTTGTCTCTCAGTGAATTAGAGGGCTGCCCTTTCACACTTCAAAAGGCCAGGAAAACCGGGCTCAGACTCTTCTGCACCGCACTTTACTGCGAGGACCGATTCAACGGGGATAACTCCCTTCAGCACTTTCAGGATATCCTCCATTTCACCCTAGAGCGATTCGACCAGGTCAGTATCATTAAGAGTAGCAATGAGCTTGAACGTTTGAAAGAAATCCCCGATCAAATGGGCACGCTCCTCCTGCTGGAAAACGCTGATCTTCTCGCCGGAGACCCAGTTCACATTAAACTACTAAAGCAAGAGGGGATCTGGATCGTGGGATTGACCCACGCAAACAAGAATCGTCTCGCCGACGGAAATCATGTATTATACCCCGACGGACTCACGAGAGAGGGCACTGAGGTCATACGTGCCCTCAGCGAAAATCATTTTATTATAGACATCGCGCACCTTCACCCCCAGTGTTTCTGGCAGCTGATCAATCTCTGTGAAGCCTTGATAATTAATTCACACACAGGCGCCAGAAAGCTTTATGATATCCCAAGAAATATTGACTTTGAGCAGGCCGGGGAAATAGTTCAAAGGGGCGGGGTGATTGGCATCACTTTCAATCCTGAGATGCTCTCCCCAGAGCGAAAAGGGGCCCAGGAACAGGTATTTGCGCATATGGACACATTTGTCCAGAAGTTTGGTCCGGATGCGGTTGGCATTGGATCTGATTTGTGCGGATTTGATCCTGCGCCAGAGGGCATTCAGGATATAACAGGTATCCCTCGCCTTGTAGAGATAATGCGTAGACATGGTTATGGTGATGAAGCGGTCAACAAAATCATGGGCCAAAACTGGCTTCGCCTTTATGAAAGACTTTTCGAGGGAATAAGGACCTAACTGTTTTCTCATGTTACAAATAGGATCGCTAAAATTGGAAAATTGGCTGGTCATGGCCCCAATGGCAGGCATCACCAACCTGCCCTTTCGGCTCCTTGTCAAAAAGTTCGGTGCCGGCCTGGTCACAACCGAGATGATAAGTGCCTTGGGGCTCACATTAGGACAGAAAAAGACCTTCCAGTATTTGAAGAGCCATCCCGATGAAAGACCGCTAGCTGTCCAGATATTCGGGGAGAGGCCGGAGGCTATGGCCGTAGCTTCCGAGATCGCTGTTGAAGCTGGAGCACAGATCGTGGATATCAATATGGGCTGTCCTGCAAAAAAGGTGGTTAAGACCGGCTCTGGTGGGGCACTCCTCCGTTCACCACAAAAGGCAAAGGAGATTGTCTCAGCTGTACGGCGGGCCTGTCCTGTACCGTTGACTGTGAAAATGAGGGCCGGGTGGTCTCCTGATCAGCCCGCTATATTTCAGATGGCCAGGGTAATGGAAGATTGCGGTGCCGACGCCATCACGGTACACCCTCGATTCGTAACCCAAGGTTTTTCGGGACACGCAGACTGGACCATAATCGCTCAGGTGAAAGAACAACTAAGAATCCCCGTCATCGGCAATGGAGACATCTTCAATTCATCCTTAGCCTTCAAGATGAGAGGACAGACCGGATGCGATGGTGTTATGCTGGGTCGGGGAGCCGTTGGAACCCCTTGGATTTTCAAGCAGATTCTGGACAGCGAAAACGGCCTTGGGGTATATGAGCCACACCTGGATGAAAGAAGAGCCTTCATCATGGAACACTTTCACCTCTTATCCCTCTTAAGGGGAGAACAGAGCGCTGCAAGAGTCATGCGCGGCTTGCTTCTATGGTATACAAAGGGCCTCCCTCATAGCAGCCTCTTTAGAGGTGCCCTTACAAGCATAAAGGATAACGATACACTGATCACCGCACTAGATCACTACTTTTCCCGTCTAGGGGGCGCTGGCTCGTGAAGGTAAGACTGGCAGGAACAGCTGGTTTCTGCATGGGTGTCCATCGTGCCATGCAAATAGTGCTCGCCGAGGCCAACAAAGGAGAGGGCCCACTTCTCACCCTCGGCCCGTTGATACACAACGAACAGGTGCTTGATCTCCTCGCATCAAAAGGTGTCCAGACCGTAAATGATCTCAATGGGATCCATGCTGGGACAGGGAGGATCGTGATAAGGGCCCACGGCATTCCCCCACAAGATCGCCAAGCTCTCAGAAAGAGTGGGCTGAAGATTATTGATGCTACGTGTCCAAGGGTGGCACGGGTCCAGGGAATTATCCGGTATTACACAAGGAATGGTTATTCGGCAGTGATTGTGGGAGACAAAGACCATGCGGAAGTCAGGGGCCTCATGGGCTACTGTGTAGGCCCGGTGCACGTGATCCACGGCGTGAGGGAGGTCTCCCTGTTGCCACATCTGGACCAAGTATTTGTAGTCGCTCAAACAACACAGAATGAACAGAAGTACCGAGAGGTGGTCGAGGCCCTAAAGGGGCGATTTAAGGATCTCCTGGTCTTTGATACCATCTGCGATGCTACCTCCCAGCGGCAACGAGAGGCCAGATCCTTTGCTGGTCAGGTAGATGCGGTTGTGGTGGTAGGAGGGTCCCATAGTGCAAATACCCAGCGACTTGTGGAGGTATCTCAAGAGGCGGGTCTCCCTACCCTGCATGTAGAAACCGAAAAGGACCTGGACAAGGAAAAGCTCTCAACAATGCAGGTGATAGGTGTCACCGCAGGGGCTTCCACTCCGAACTGGATGATTAAGAACGTGGTCAGGGAAATAGAAAGGATCCGAGGCCGCAAGGAAACGCCTTTTCGGCTTTTGTTAAGGCAGGTGATTAGGTTCCTGGTGTTGAGCAATCTCCTGGTTGCCGCAGGGGCCTTTTCCTTTGCCTATGCCATTTCTGTACTCTGGGAGAAAAACCCAGATCTCACCTTTCCTTTCCTGACTTTTCTATACATATATGCCATGCGGGTCCTAAATCGCTTTCTGGATAGAGGGGCCGCCGTATACAATGACCCCGACAAGGCCGCCTTCCTAACCAGACATAGGCGTCTGCTCATCATTATGGGTGTCAGTGCTGTCACCGCTGCCCTTGCCATTTCCTATCACGTTGGGATGACCACCTTTCTTGCCCTCGGCGGTTTAAGTCTCCTGGGAATCATATATAGCTTCCCTCTTGTCCCCCCCAAATTAAGAGGTAGGTCTCACTATTCCAAGATCAAGGACATTCCGGGCTCAAGGAGCCTCTCGGAAGCGCTTGCCTGGGTGGCTATTATCACTTTACTGCCGCTGCTAGGGATGAAAATCATTGCCTGGCCTGCCTCTATTATTTGTATTTTAGTTGTATTTTTAATGAGTTATACTAGATCAGTCCTCTTTGATATCTTTCAAGTCCAGGGAGATCTGGTCGTCGGTACAGAGACGTTGCCAATTACCCTAGGTGAAAAAAGGACATTAACCCTCCTCAAGATCCTTCTCACTGTGTGCGCGCTTATTCTAATTGGTGCCCCTATGATAGACCTGGTTGGGCGTTTTTCATTCGCTATCCTTTTACCACTTGCAGCACTATCCTTCTGCCTCGTCGCCTATGAAAAACGATGGATCTACCCGGGCCTCGCTTTCGAAGGCATGGTGGAAGGAACTTTCTTGCTATCCGGATTTCTCGGCGTGGTCTGGCAAGCCCTCTAATGGCACTCGTAAGCGTCATCATCCCAACCTTCAACAGGGCAGGTAAAGTGGCTCGGGCGATCTCCTCCGTCCTATACCAGACCTTCACCGATTACGAAATCATTGTGGTAAACGACGCCTCGAGTGACGGTACTGAGAGGGTGCTGTCCCAGTTTGGCAAGCACATAACTTGCCTTCATCACTCATCAAATTTGGGGGTCTCTGCGACAAGGAATACCGGTATTAGGAGTGCCGGTTCACCATTCATCGCCTTTCTGGATTCCGATGACTACTGGCTACCCCAAAAGCTGGCGGCGCAGATAGGTTTTTTCAGTTCTCATCCTAAAGCCGTGGCGTGCCAGACCGAGGAGATCTGGATCAGAAACGGGCGCCTTGTTAATCCCAAGAAGAAACACATGAAAATCTCCGGGGACATCTTCGAGGCTTCCCTCAAGCTCTGTCTTGTAAGTCCCTCCGCGGTCATGCTGAAAAGGGCCCTTTTGGAAGAAGTAGGCCTGTTTGATGAAGATCTACCGGCATGCGAGGACTATGACCTGTGGCTCAGGATTGCCTGCCGCTATCCGGTGCAACTAATCAGGCAGCAGCTTGTTGTCAAGGAGGGCGGAGAAGTGGACCAGTTATCTATCCGACACAAGGGAATGGACCGTTTTAGGATTAAAGCGCTTGTGAAGTTGATAAGGAGTGGCAAACTCAATGAGCAGCAACTTGAAGCCACCCTTAAAGAGGTCTCCTTCAAGTGCAACCTGTATGGAAAAGGGTGTATTAAGAGGGGGAAATTAGATGAAGGGGCCTTTTATCTGAGAATTCCGGAACGACTCAGCGAAAAGCCGAGCAAACCCATATCTGGCGGGCGAGATGGGAAAGGCCCTTACTCCTTCTGAAGAACAAGTACTTCTATCTTGCCCTCTAGGGCCTTTTTGAAATTCAAGGCATCCTCACTATCACCTACAATCGCCCCATAATGCATGGGGATGGCCAGCTTGGGATTAATGGCAAGGGCCGCATCAACAGCCTGATCCCATCTCATCACATAGGTGCCCGATACCGGCAAGAGTGCAATATCCACCTCAAGATCCTTCATTTCCGGAATGAAATCACAGTCACCCGAATGGTAGACTTTGATCCCTTCTATCTCAACGATGAACCCCAGCCACTTATTCTTTCTGGGATGAAAGTTCTTGTCTGTATTATATGAAGCAACAGCCCGGACTCTTACCCCTTCTATTGTGAGAGATTCCCCCGGCCGCATTACCATCACCTCGCCTGTAAGCTTTTTGGCAGA
>DATKYC010000387.1:0-2101 GCA_035528695.1 Acidobacteriota bacterium
GGAAAAAGTGCCATAGCGCTCACCCGACGATGGACCTCAACTACATGATTGCGAGACTTGCTAACAAGATGCCCCCGATGTGTGTCGTGCTTGATGGAATCTATACCAATGAGCGAGGCCCGAGCTTTGACGGAAAAATCACGCGAAAAAATATCCTGGTGGCATCACCGGATATACTTTCGGTTGACATGGTTGGAGCGAAGGTGCTCGGGTATGAACCATCAGAGGTTCCGCATCTGGTCCATGCCGCAGAGGAGCGGGGGAGGCCTTTAGATCTGTCTGAAATAGAAGTGGTGGGCGAGGGGATCGGGGATGTAGCTTCCTTTCACGAATATGACTTTCCCTATGTGGAAAATGACACCCTGCGACGCTCGCTAGCCAGAATGGGGGTCAAGGGCCTTTCCTATCCAAAATATGACCTCAGCATGTGTACGTATTGCTCAGGGCTCAATGGGATGATCCTCTTCGCCATTGGCCAGGCATGGAAGGGTCGAACATGGGACGACATAGAAGTCCTCACCGGGAAGGCAATGAAGCCCACACCTGGCAAGAAAAAGACCATTCTGATCGGAAAGTGTATGTACGAGGCCAACAGGGAACATCCAGATATTCAGGAGATGATCCCTGTGAAGGGATGCCCCCCATCTCGCAAATCAGTTGTGAAGGCCTTTCATCGAGCGGGAATTGAGGTTAATCCGGAGCTGTTTGAGTTTATAGATAGGGCACCCGGGTTCTTTATGGGGAGGTATGAGGGAAGGCCAGAGTTCGACGAGGCCTTATTCACGGTCAGGTAGACTCACCTCTCTTCGTCACCACTTCGCCCCCCAGATACCTGGCGGGATCCTTGGTGAAGGCCTTCAGACAAGCAGGATGACAGAAATAGTAGGTCACCCCCTTGTAGGCAAGGTTCGCGGCCGCAGTTGACGCACTTACCTCCATCCCGCACACCGGGTCAACAAATGAAGTAGGGGCAGCCGTTGCCCCGGCCCTAATAATCTGTGTTATGACCGGCTGATTACCGGCAGAGTCCTGCCTGTAAACCAGAGTTCCGGCTGTGATTCCCAATAAGGTAGCTACAGCTATAATGAGAAATGCACCGATTTCCTGAACAGCGGCGATCTCGTATAATGAGACCCCTGTTGCTGTACCGAGCACCAGTCCCATCAAGGGAATTCCAAGGAGAGTAAGTACGTTTTTTGCTACCTTTCCAGGTTTGTGACTCACGTTGACAAGATCCCCCAAGGCCGCACCTGCCATGTTTGAGGCCATTACACGTAGGTCGGCGCTGCAGCCGGTGCAGTGGTGGCAGAGGTCTATGTCAGGTGCTCCAGGGATAGAATCGATGTGATCGGCCTGGATAACTACTTCGGCGCTCCCGTTCTCAGCGATGCGTGTTACAAAACCCTTTGAACATAACATCTCTCTTTTCCCAAGTTAAAAACATGTTGCCCCTGTGCAAGGTCAACTAGGATCCCTCCTTAATTATTAGGCTTGCAAAAAGGAAAGATTGACTATTTAGTATCCTAACATACAAATTCTAATCGCTCAACGCATTGCCGATAATGTGCAATTTATGCTATTCTGGGTCTCAAATCGGATAGTAAGCCTGAAAGTAGAAAGAAGATAACCGGCCATAATGAAGATCTTGGTTTTTGTTAGGAAAGCAAATCTTGACCTGATTCTAGGTATTAGTTTTGTCATGTTGGGTTTGATGGTTTGTGCCTGCGACTCCCAGTCCGGAAGAGTGGTTATTGGGAAGCCGGCGCCCGATTTCACTTACGAGACTCTTGACGGAGAGTGGAGGAAGTTTAGGGATCTCGAGGGAAAGGTGGTGTTTCTGCGTTTTTGGGCTGACTGGTGCCGTTACTGCGACGTGGAGATGCCGATAATAGATAAGCTTTATCAGGAAATTAAGAGTAAGGGATTCACTGTCCTTGCTGTCAATGTAAAACAACCAAGAGCAAGGGCAAGAGCCTTTGTGGAGAAGTTTAGCCTATCTTTTCCGGTGGCGCTGGACGAGGAGATAAAAATAGCCAAACAGTATAACGTCAAGGGTTTACCTATGAATTTCGTGGTCAATAGGGAAGGAATCTTGAAAGAG
>DATKYC010000388.1:0-3059 GCA_035528695.1 Acidobacteriota bacterium
CTTCAGGGCATAAATAATACTCTGGGCCGCCCTTCGACCGGAAGCCATGGCCTCGACCACTGTCGATGGTCCGGAAGTCGCATCCCCTGAGGCATAAATACCGGCAATGTTGGTTTCTCCGTTTGTCGCGACCTCTATGGTCCCCCGTCGTTTAAGTTTTATATCTCCAGCCATGCCATAAGAAAAATCAGGCTCCTGACCAATGCTGATAATGGCGGTGTCCGCATTTATGTGAAACTCGGATTCATCGATCGGAACCGGTTTTGGCCGGCCGGAAGCATCCATGCCTTCCAATTTCATCTTGATACATTTGATTCGGGCCAATCTATTGCCTTTCCCCTCAAATTCCACAGGCACGGTGAGACACCTTAGCTTCACTCCTTCTTCCAGGGCCTGCTCCACCTCATGGGGATCTGCCGGCATCTCTTTTCTGGTACGTCGATAAATTAGGGTGACAGAAGCAGCACCTGACCGGATACTTGCCCGAGCTGCTTCAACCGCTGCATTACCCCCACCGATAACCGCAACCCTCCCCATCGATTCAGGGGTTTTCCCTCTCCACAATCCTTTCAGAAAGGACACACAACCATAGATTTCCTCAAGATCTTCCCCTTTGATGTTCATCCGGAGATCTCTTGAAGCACCCGTGGCCAAAAGAATGGCGCGAAAACCTTCGGCTTTCAGTCTTTCGATATCCTCCCAAGCCCTAACAGGGGAATTAAGCCTCAAGTCAACCCCCAGGGCAAGTATCTGCCCTATTTCCTCTTCGACGATCTCCCTGGGGAGGCGATAAGGTGCAATGCCATGCCACAGGAGACCCCCTGGCTTGTCTTCAGCCTCTATGAGGGTAGTTCGAAATCCGGCCTTGGCCAGATCGTGTGCCGCTGTCAGTCCGGCGGGACCGGATCCGATGATGGCGATTTGCGGTCCTTTGGGGCTGGGGACGTCTGCATTTTTAAGTGTCTTACCCTTCTTTTTCGCTTCATCTGTGGCAAACCGCTTTAAAGCACATATGGCAACAGGATCGTCGGTCTCCTGACGCCGACATGCGGTTTCGCAGGGATGATGGCATACCCGGCCGCATATCCCGGGGAGAGGATTTTTGTCCAGGATGAGTTCGTATGCCTCATCAAATCTTCCTTGTCCAATCAGGGCCACATAACCCTGCGGATTCATGTCAATGGGACAGGCCAATCTACAGGGGGCCTTCTCCCGCTTATCAATGGCAATAGTAGTGGGGGTTATCAACTCGAATATGGGTTTGCGCCCGTTTGAAAGGTCAACGGGACATGAGGAAAGACATTTCTGACAGTCCACGCACAAATCAGGGAGAACCCACCGGGGCCTTTGGGACAGCTCTATCTCGACTCCTTTTCTGTTCTCCTTAATGCTGCCTGCTTCCGTTTCCGTTAACAGCTCTATAAGAGGGTGATAGGAGATCTGGGTGCGGAGATAATGATTCCAGCGTTTGCCCTTGTCGCTCCAACCTCCGGGTGGGCTGGCGATTTCCATGTTCCTGTCGATCAGGGTAACTTTTCTACCCAGGCGGGCCAGGGTCAGGGCTGCCTGGAGTCCCTGGGGCGTAGCTCCGATGATCAGGATGCCGTTGTTGGAATTCATACCAGGCTATTTCCCACTTGCTATCAAATCCAATCCGTATTGATAGCCTTTTTCCATACCGGACAGGTTCTTCTCTTCGGTTCCCTTTGGCACTGAGGAGGCCACCGCCTTTTTGAGTGCATTGCGAGAGACCAATTGTGTAATGGCGATCACGAAGCTCAACATAATAATGTTTGCCATCATCTTTACCCCCATCTCCTCGGCAAAACCCGTGGCTGGTATGGAATAGATTTTTATATCCTTCGGAGTACTCTTCGGATCGATTTTAACAAGGCCCGAGTCCGTAAAAAGATCGCCCCCTTCGATCAACTTCGGGACATTTATATCGAATCCCTCCTGGGACATACACACCAAAACATGGGGATCCTCCACATAAGGATACTCGATGGTATCCGTGGAGATCACTACCTGTGCAGCACAAGCGCCACCACGGGCCTCAGGGCCGTAAGACTGTATGAGGGTAGCATTTTTGTTCTCGAAAAGGGTTGCAGCTTTGCCAAGGATATTCCCGGACAGGATAATCCCCTGGCCTCCGAATCCCGTAATTATGATCTCCTTGTATTCGCTTTTAGTGGCCATCATCCCTCCTAACCATCGTGAAAACGTCAAAGACAAGCTTAATCTGATTGTTAAGAATAAAGGTTTTTTCTATGCCTGAGTTTCTGTCTCGCACATGGAATTAAAATACGCTAAATGCACAGCACATGACGTTTTCTCTCTTTGCTCTTTGCTCTTTGCCCTATGCAATACTTCCCATCATTCCAACATTCCTCCCGCTGTTTCAGCGGGGATGAGCGAAGTGAACTAAGTTCTGCCTGCCACCTCCTTTTTGGGCCACATTGTCCCTTTAAGTTGGGACGCAGCAGAAAGCCCCTCCAAAAAGGTGGGACGTTGAATGTCAACGAACTTTCCAAGTACCATTTTCTTTCCTTCTTGTATCACCGTTTCATCGGGATGAACGCCGTTTCTGATCACGCTGTTCTCCTTGTACAGTTTAGTCATCTCCAGGGCCCCGCCCAAACGATTGCGTCTTCCAAATGCCGTGGGACATGGAGCCATGACCTCCACAAAGGAAAAACCTGGTTTTATCAGGGCCTCGTGAAAGGATTGCGCGAGTCTCCTTACGTCCAGGGACAGCCAACGGGCCACATACACGGCCCCGCAGGCTGCGGCCAGTGAAGGAAGGTTCAAAGGAACCTCCGTATTCCCGTAAGGGCTGGTGGGCGTCTTTGCACCGATGGGGGTGTTGGCCGAAACCTGCCCCCCGGTCATTCCATAATTCATGTTGTTCACACAGAAAACGGTGATATCGATATTCCTTCGGGCCGCGTGCATAAAGTGATTACCCCCTATTGAGAAGAGATCTCCATCGCCGCTGAATACAAAGACCTTCAACTCGGGTTTGGCTAATTTCAGTCCTGTTGCAAAGGGGATAGCTC
>DATKYC010000389.1:0-3691 GCA_035528695.1 Acidobacteriota bacterium
GACCGGATTCAAGGATGTGGTCTTTATCACCGCTGCCTACGGTTTAGGTGAAAACGTGGTACAGGGAGTGGTCAATCCCGACGAATACTACGTATTTAAGCCAACGCTCAAGATGGGCAAACGGGCTATTATCAGCCGTAAAGTTGGCGACCGGGAGATTAAGATGGTCTATTCCACAGGAGATGAGGAAACTGTAAAGAACGTCCCCATCACCCCGGCGGAACGCCGCCGCTATGTTCTGGAAGAGGATGAGATCCTGAAACTCGCGGAATGGGCCTGCATTATTGAAGAGCACTATAGCAAAGAAGCGGGGTACTTCAAACCGATGGATATAGAGTGGGCAAAGGATGGGGACGGTGTCAATGTGGGCACAGGAGAATTATATATCGTCCAGGCAAGACCTGAAACCATTCATTCCCAAAGCGATACTAATACCTACCAGAACTTTCAGCTCCTTGAGAAAGGCGACATCTTAGCGACCGGGACCGCTGTTGGAACTAAGGTAGGGCAAGGTGTGGCAAACTTGATCCCTTCAACCCGCGAGATGAGTCAATTCAATCAAGGGGAAGTGCTTGTCGCCAACATGACCGATCCTGACTGGGAACCGATCATGAAAATCGCTGCGGCCATTGTTACGAATAAGGGTGGCCGAACCTGCCATGCGGCTATCGTCTCCCGAGAACTCGGCATTCCTTGTGTCATTGGGGCTGGAAACGCCGATG
Source organism: Acidobacteriota bacterium (assembly GCA_035528695.1). Classification (GTDB taxonomy): domain Bacteria; phylum Desulfobacterota; class DSM-4660; order Desulfatiglandales; family Desulfatiglandaceae; genus DATKYC01. Next base: position 723 of record DATKYC010000389.1, read on the forward strand.
AAGTGATCACAACCGGCCAGGAAATCACTGTCTCCTGCTGTGAGGGAGAGACAGGGTATGTGTACAAAGGGCTTTTGAAATACCAGGTGGAGGAAATAAATCTAAAGGAGCTAACAAAGACAAGAACCAAGATCATGATGAATGTGGGTATGCCGGAAAAGGCCTTTGGTCAGCGCATGATCCCCAACGATGGAGTGGGGCTGGCCAGGCAAGAATTCATCATAAATTCGCACATAGGGATCCACCCGCTCGCGTTGATCGGGTATGACGAACTAAAACAAAAGGCTGAAAACGATCATAAAATTGCGGAAATTGTTGATAGGATAGATGAGATTACATCGGTATACGAAGATAAGACACAGTTCTTTGTTGATAAACTCGCAGAAGGGATCAGCCGGATAGCTGCCGCATTTTTCCCCAATGACGTGATTGTTCGCCTGTCTGATTTCAAGACCAATGAATACGAAAATCTGGTGGGCGGATACCTCTACGAACCGAAGGAGAATAATCCCATGATCGGTTGGAGGGGGGCATCGCGGTATTATGATGAAAAGTTTATGCCCGCCTTCGAGCTTGAGTGCCGTGCCATCCATAGGGCCCGCATCGAGGTAGGGCTGACCAATATCAAGGTGATGGTGCCATTCTGCAGGACCCCAGAAGAGGGAAAAAAGGTAATCGATCTTATGAAAAGCTTAGGTCTTGTTCAGGGCGAGGACGGGCTTGAGGTCTACGTTATGTCCGAAATCCCAAGCAACGTTATTTGCGCTGATCAATTTGCAGATATATTTGATGGCTTTTCCATTGGCTCCAATGACCTAACCCAGCTCGCGCTTGGCCTCGATCGCGATTCTGCTCTGGTCTCCCATATCTATGACGAGAGACATGATGCCGTAAAGAGACTCGTGGCCCAGGCGATTGAAGTGGCCAAGAAGAAAGGAAGGAAGATCGGGATCTGCGGGCAGGCCCCCAGTGATTTTCCTGATTTTGCTGAATTTCTGGTTGAGTGCGGGATTGACTCCATCAGCCTCATACCCGATACCGTTATCAAGACAAAATTGGCTATCGCAAGAAAGGAAAAAGAATTAGGCATAATCATTCCTCATACTTCTTGAGCGCAATACATGAATTTATACCCCCAAAACCAAAGGAATTGGAGAGTGCTATTCTAACGTCTGAATTAATCGCATGATTGGGAACATAGTCCAGATCACATTCGGGATCTTGCTCTTCCATATTGATAGTCGGGGGTATAATCCCTTCCTGTAAAGTCTTAGCTGCAAAAATGCCTTCCACTGCACCGGCACCCGCCCACAAATGACCTATCATAGACTTGTTGGCACTGATCTTGAGCGTTTTTACCCGAACACCAAAAAGCTTTTTAATGGCGATAGTCTCCGTTAAATCGTTGGCTGGTGTGGAGGTTCCGTGGGCGTTGATATAATCTATTTCTTCGACTGCAATCCCGGCATCTTCGATACTCAGCTCCATGCACCTCATTGCGCTCTCCCCATCTGGAAGTGGCGCAACCGGGTGATATGCATCACACGTGGAACCGTATCCCACGATTTCAGCATAGATTTTGGCCCCGCGTGACCTCGCATGGTTCAGTTCCTCCAGGATTAGTACCCCAGCTCCTTCACTCGTGACAAAACCGCTCCGGTTTTTTTCAAACGGCCGGCTGGCCCTGTGAGGCTCATCATTCCAGCAAGCGCTCGACAGTGCACCAAGGTTATCAAGGCTCCCCATTAAGGTGGCACAAATCCCAGCATCCGAACCGCCCACGATCATTGCGTCAGCCTCTCCGTATTGAATGGTCCTGAACCCGAGACCAATCGCGTTGGTCCCGGCTGCACACGCCTCTTGTAAGAAATGATGAGGACCTTTCGCATGACAGGAGGTAGCGACTGCTCCTGCCGCGGTATTAGCGGAGAGGTTGATCACCAGATGTGGCGAAACCTTATTTATAAGACCTTTCACCACCAATTCATGATTTTTTTCAAAGGTCTTACAAGCCCCAATTGCACTGGCAGCTATTACTCCTACCCGATATTCCTCGCCCGGGTTGACCTTAAAACGGCCATCCTCGAAGGCTAGTTTAGCGGCTGCCAATAGGAAGTGCAGCATACGGTCGGTGCGGCGGATATTCTTTGTCTCGAAGAAGTCCTTTTCATCAAAGTCCCGTACTTCACCGGCAACCTGACATTTGAGGGTTGATGCATCGAATTGGGTGATTTTTTTTATTCCAGATTCTCCAGCACATAACTTCTTCCAGCTCTCTTCTACGCCAACTGCCAAAGGGGTTATTGCCCCCATGCCGGTAATCACAACCCTGCGTTTCTCCTCTGTCACCACCGTGTAGTTCCTTTCTGCTCGCGCTTTTCCTTCAGAAATATCAAGATCAAAGGGCAAGGTTTTCACGTCAGGACCATAGAATATGAAGAAAATGTGCGTAGGTGTCAAGGTCTAATCAGAAACCGTCTTCTCAGGTTTTGACAAGATCCCATTTCGCCTATATACTCCCCCCTCACACGCCAGCTGGCTTGGCTCAGGGCTCAAAACCCTGCCCTGCCTGCTTGATGGGGCTCCCCATGCGGTCCCACTTTTTAGGAGATCAATATATGACCATGCCGTTTGAGAAACTGAAAGGGCTGGGAATCGGGTGTGAATTTAGCCGCGCACCCTTTATGGAAAAACGGCCCACCCTTGTCATGATTCATGGGGCAGGGGGTTCCGCCCAGAACTGGCGGAGTCAGGTCCACCTTCTGAAGGATTCCCTGAACACACTTGCCCTGGACCTTCCCGGTCACGGAAAAACTGACGGCCCAGGTAAGGCCCGTATCGATGAATACGCTCGCTGGGTAGCGGAAGTCATTCGCACCCTGTCTCACGAGCCCCTTTTCCTGATGGGCCATTCTCTAGGTGGGGCCATTGTGCAGGAAACAGCGCTCTTGTTTCCGGAACTGCTGAAG
>DATKYC010000390.1:0-4613 GCA_035528695.1 Acidobacteriota bacterium
GATTCAACTATGGTAAAGGGGATGATTGACCGGTAGATGTCTCCCATGGTTATCGATGGTGGCACAATTCCTTTCAGATAAAACAGGTTAAAGCCGAACGGTGGTGTCATGTAACCGATTTCCATGTTAATGGTAAACAAGATCCCGAACCATATGGGGTCAAAACCATGGGCCTTGACAAAGGGCAAGAATATGGGAACCGTGATCATCATAATACCCGCCGGGTCCAGCACCATGGCCAACAAAAATATCACTACCTGTATAAAAACGATGGTTCCCCACGGACCACCCGGTATATATGCCATTATATCCTCAATCAGATGGGGGGCACCCATCCCGTGATAAGCGGAACTAAAGCAGTAAGCGCCGAAGAGAATCCACATAATCATGCCGGTTAGCCTTAATGTACGGATGCTCGCTTCCATCACGAGCTTCCACGTCAACTGCCGGTATACCAGTGCCGAGATAAGGGCTCCCAGGACCCCCATGGAGGCTGACTCTGTAGGTGTCGTGATGCCACCTATAATAGACCCCAGGACCAAAAGAACGATAATCATGGGCAAGAGAACCGCCCTGAGTGCCGTCAGCTTTCTCTTCCAGTCCCCCCGTTCTTCGCGCGGAAGGGCTGGTCCTAAATGTGGCTGGATTAAGCATCTGATTAAAATGTAGCTGGAAACGAGAACCAGGAGAAGCAGGCCCGGGAAGACTCCACCCGCAAAAAGCTTTCCCACGGATTCTCCTGAAATGAGTGCGTAAAGGATCATAATCACACTGGGGGGAATGAGGATCCCCCAACCCCCTCCTGAATTTATGCATCCCACAGCCATTAGTTTGTCATAATTTCTTCTCAGCATGGAGGGAAGGGCAATGGTTCCCATGCTCACCACAGCCGCTCCGCTGATCCCGCACATGGCCGAAAAAATGGCGCATATTACTAAGGTACCAATGGCCAACCCCCCCCTTACCGGGCCAAACCAGAGATACATCATGTCATAGAGGTCGTTGGCCACCCCGGATCTCTCCAAAATCATAGCCATGAAGATAAACAGAGGTATTGCAACCAGGGTAAATTTATTCATGGCTCCCCAGGTTTGTGCAGCGACCATGTAAAATGCCTGGGGGCCCCAGGTAAAATAGATGAAAAGTATCGGCACACCACCAAGAACAAAAGTGAGAGGAAGGCCGAGAAGGAGGAACACGAAAAGCGACAAGAAAAAGAGGAGTGTCAAGAGTTCAATGCTCATAATGTTTCCCTATCTGCGGTTTCGTGAGTCTGTAATTCTTTCGCGGTAACCAAGATTGAAATATCACGTATCAGTTTGGCAATTCCTTGCAGCAAGAGCAGAAAGGCTCCAAGAGGGATCATGAGTTTCACCGGGTATAGGGGTGGGTTCCAAGCCGATTGCGAATGCTCGAATCTGGATAGAGATTCCCAGGCTAATGAGCTTCCGTAGATCAGCATCATACCGCAAAACATGAGGAAGAGGGAAAAGGTGATGATATCCGCTACGGCCTTGCCCTTGGTTGAAAACCGGGAATATAAAATATCCACGTTTACATGCCCTCCCAACATTAGGATATACCCCCCGCAGAGTACAACATACATCCCGAAGATCATTTGAGTCAGCTCGTTACCCCAAACGGTAGGAGAGTTAAAGAAGTATCTCCGTATTACCTCAATGAAAACCATTACAAACATGCACAAGACCCCAAGCGATAAAATTTTTCCAACCCAGTCATTGATCTTGTCGATTACATCGAGAATTGCGTTTAACGTAGCCACCTCATTTCCTCCATTAATTGTACGGCCATTTGACCCGAACCTCACCGCTCTGGTTTTTCAAAGGGGGTCAAATGACCGTTACCTTAAGTGGACAATCAGAGCTCTGTCTGTTTACCTGACAAGTAATTCTAAGTATCAGTTTCTCAACGACCCAAGGATTTGTTAAAGTCTTTTAGCATTTGGACTGCTTTGGCACATGCAGGACCTTTCTTGGCTACGTCATCCCATATTTTATAAGCTGCCGCCTGCATTTTCGCATATTCCGCTGGAGGAAAGGTGATAAGCTCTATACCTTTTTCTTTTTGGACCTTGGCGAGGGTTTTGTCCTCCAGATAGATATACTGATTGGTACGCAGAAAGAAGTGCTCATCAAGGGTTGCCAAAAGGATTTTTTGAATATCCTCAGGGACTTTACTAAGGGCCTGCTTATTGACCAGCCAGATGTCCGTGGCTGCAATGTTGAGGGCTGGCCTCAAATGGTACTTGTTGATCTCGTAAAACCCCATGCTGGCACTCCCTTGAACTGCACCCCAATGGACTCCTTCCACAACCCCTGAGGCTAAGGCTGCATAAATCTCAGGTCCGGGAATGTAGGAGGCCGCGGCCCCAATGGAGGTCAGGAATACCTGCAAGATACCAGAGGAACGCAGCTTCAACCCCTTAAAATCCTCAAAGGTTCTCACAGGCTTTTTGAGCGAAAGTTCCGTTGGATACACCTTATCCGTAGCATAGTAAAGCCCATGCTTTGCACACTCATCCTTCATCATTTGTTCGAAACCGAGCCACCTATGAAAATATACGGCCTCCCAAACATTCCCGAAATTCAAGGGGAGCCCCGAGGCAACATTCATCAAGGGCACCTGATCTCGCGGATAGGCGGAAGAGGTAATAGCTATCTCGATCATGCCCCTTTTAACCGCATTGAAGATCTCTTTTGAGGGGACCAGGGCCCCAGCGGCATAAGGTTCTATGATGAGCCGGCCATTGGTCCGTTCTTTGAGTCTCTCAATGACGACAAGCAAACTGTCTTTATAAGACACACTTGCAGCTGGCCAGTGAACCTGGCATTTCCATTTGATTACATCCCCTGCGGCCATTGCCGGCTTATCAGAAATCACGAAAATACCGACAAAAAACAAAAGCGCCATACACACTGAAACAAAACCAGAGATTCTCTTAGATTTCTTCATGCCTGTCCTCCTCGTTATTTTATGAGGTTCATAAAAAATCCATCCCGTTTTCTTTAAGGATTAATCCACCCCCCTTCCTTCATCTATTATCCCCACAACTTATTGAAGGTAACCGAACTCCCTCAATGCTTTAGCTCTTGCCTCACTTATAAAGAAGAATGTAGTTTTTTTACCTCCTTTTTCAGAATTTTTCCTGAACCGGTCTTAGGCAGTGGTTCTTTGACAATCTTGATAATTCGGGGATATTTGTAGGGTGCCACCCGTGCCTTTACGTACTCCTGAATCGCTTTTGTATCGATTTGAGCATCTTCTTTCAGGAGAACAACTGCGGCTACTTCTTCTCCTAGGTCCTCATGAGGGATACCAAAAACAGCCGCCTCCACTATATCTGGCATCTGATAAAGCACTTCTTCAATCTCTCGAGGATACACGTTGTACCCCCCACGAATAACTAATTCTTTTTTCCGATCAACAATGTAAATGTAATGGTCCTCGTCCATTCGGGCGATATCTCCGGTATAAAGCCAGCCATCTTTAAGGGTTTCTCTGGTCTCTTTAGGAAGATTCCAGTATCCTTTCATTACACCGGGTCCCTTGATGAGCAGCTCTCCAATCTCTCCCTGGAGTACATCATTTCCGCTATCATCAACAATCCTTGCACTGAATTCCGGAACCGGCATGCCAATGGAGCCAGGTTTGGTAGCCCTTCCATAAGGGTTCTCGACACAGACAGGTGCTTCAGTGAGCCCATAACCTTCATGGAGCTCTGTTTTGAAAAGCGCTTCAAAGCGTTTCAAAAATTCTACCGGCAAAGAGGCTCCACCGGATATACAAAACCTCAAAGAGGGCTCTTTTGGGGGGGTTTCAGATGCGACCTGGATGAGACGGTTGAGCATAGTGGGAACACCGAAAAAAATGGTCTGCTCTTGTTCTATAACTTTGATAACTTTTTCAGGATCGAACTGGGGAAAAAGCGCTACGGTCAGCCCTAAATATATTGAGACATTCATTACACTGGTTATTCCATATATGTGATAAAGAGGGAGAACACCTATAATGACAGTCTTAGGGTCTATATGACCCCGCATTTCAGCCAGTACCTTGGCATTGCGACCTAAGTTTTTGTGGGTCAACATGACGCCCTTGGGCACTCCCGTGGTCCCGGACGTGTAAAGGATGTTTAGAGTATCGTTATCATCTGCCGGATAGGTGGAAAACTCCTTCCTATCAGAATAGGCCTTTTCCAGATCCACAAAATCCTGGCCTTTTCCCACCCCTAACGCGAATCGAATCGATGCCCCCCCCAATTTCTTCAAAACATTGCGAGGCTCCTCCAAATAAGGCTCGGACCCGATAAAGGCCTTTGGTTTCGAATCAGCAAGGATATGTTCCAGCTCATGCATCCGGTAGAGAAAATTCACGGGTACCACGATAGCCCCTATCTTTGCTAAGGCGTAGTAAACCGTGATCTGATGTATACTGTTCGGCATCATGACCAAACAACGATCCCCTGGAGCCAGTCCCGCCTCGCTCAGGCCTTGAGCCATGCGGTTACAGGCAGTGTCCAATGCTTGAAAGGTTATCTCCTCCCCTTCAAACCGAATGGCTACCTTATTGGGATAATTTCGAGCCGAATTTTC
>DATKYC010000391.1:0-5956 GCA_035528695.1 Acidobacteriota bacterium
AGCAGAGGGAGAAAGAGCACTTTCCACAACGAACAGAAATTTTATAGGCCGGATGGGACACCCGAAAAGCGAGCTCTATCTTTCGGGTCCAGCGGTTGCGGCGGCCTCAGCCGTTCTCGGAAGAATCGGGTCGCCAGAGGAACTATAGGGTTCATCTGGTTTGTCTGGTTCATTTGGTTGGTTGAGTTCGTTGGGTTCATTCACTGTAAGTGGAAATAACCCGGAAACCTACTGATTCTATCGCCTAAGCCATAAACGCGTCGGGCTTAAGGTTATCGTCATTTCGGAGGACAGGTGAAAGAAAGAATGATAGTCAAAGGCAGGGTATGGAAGTTTGGTGACAGTATCGATACAGACCTAATTATTCCCGGAAGGTTTCTTTCCGTATCCGATGGGTGCCAGCTTTCCAAGAATTGCTTCGCAGACCTGAGACCTGATTTCGCCACCGCCGTCCGTGCCGGGGATATCATAGTGGCAGGGACCAATTTTGGCTGCGGCTCATCCCGGGAGCACGCCCCTTTGGCTATCAAGGAGGCCGGGATTAGCGTGATTATTGCAAAAAGCTTTTCCAGAATATTTTATAGAAACGCCTTTAATATCGGCCTACCCATCCTGGAATCTGAAGAGGCCTATGAGAGCTTTGTGGAAGCCGATCGAGTTTCGGTGAATTTGTCATCGGGAGAGCTCCTGGATCTGGAGAATGGGAAATGTTTCTTTGCCAAACCGCTTCCCGAGTTTATGAGGGAAATTATCCGGGCAGGGGGACTGGTACCTTATATAAAGGCCAAAAACCTTACCACACCCATTTAGCAAAACAAAGGATTCACAGAAGGGTACATCATGCCTAAGAAATATCAAATTGCAGTGATACCTGGAGACGGCACTGGACCGGAGGTTGTAAGAGAAGGGGTCAAGGCCCTGAAAGCAGTCGCCGGCAGATGCGGTATTGATCTATTGTTTAAACAATTTACCCTGGGTGGCGACCAGTACCTTAGAAACGGGGTGCTCCTACCAGATGAAATCCTGGAGGAACTCCGCAGTATGGACGCCATCTTCCTGGGGGCTATAGGGCACCCTGATGTAAAGCCAGGTATTCTTGAAAGAGAAATCTTATTGAAAATGCGATTTCAACTGGACCTCTATATCAACCTAAGGCCCGTGATCCTGTTTCCTGGTGTAGAAACCCCGCTTAGAGAAAAAGGGCCGAAGGATATAGATTTTGTGGTTATACGAGAAAATACCGAAGGGTTTTACGCAGGTGGAGGCGGATTTTTTAAAAAGGGTACCCCGGACGAAGTGGCCATACAGGAATCCGTTAATACCAGAAAGGGCGTAGAGCGCTGTATCCGCTATGCCTTCGAATATTGCAGGCAAAGAAATAAGGGCAAGCACCTGACCCTGTGCGCAAAAACAAATGTGCTGGTCTACGCCTCTGAACTTTGGTACAGGGTGTTTCAAGAAGCCCATAAGGACTATCCCGATCTCACCACGAGCTACCAGCATGTGGATGCCCTGTGCATGTGGATGATCAAGAACCCCGAGCACTTTGATGTGATCGTCACGGATAATATGTTTGGCGATATTATTACCGATATTGGGGCCATTATTCAGGGGGGTTTGGGTATAGCGGCAGGCGGTAACATTAATCCAGAAGGAACGGCCATGTTTGAGCCCATCGGGGGATCCGCACCTAAATATGCGGGGCTCAATAAGATTAACCCTATGGCTGCCATCTCTGCTGCCCAGATGATGCTGGACTACTTAGGGGAAAAAGAGGCGGCTGGTGTCCTCCTTCAGGCCATAAAAAAAGTGGTTAAGGAACATCTCCTAAGCCTGGAGGCGGGAAAAATGGGATGTACCACTACTGAGGCGGGCGATTTGGTAGTGAGCTACATTTGAAGCAGGGGTGCACTTTCGGGAGCATCATGGACGACCTCCCAAGCCTCGACCTCCAGCCATCTTCGAACAAGCCGCAGATGCCGGACTTTCTTTTGCTCCGGGAACTTTACACTTACATGATAAATGTCAGGATAAAAATTTATCCTCGGAAGATGTCTCTATCCAACTCTGATCTTAGTATTTCGTTCAATCACTAAAGATGCAAGGTGCAGAAGCCACACCCTTTTTTGGCGAGCAAAAGACTTGAAGATTATGATGCTAAATTAGACGCAACCTGTAGGCTTGGGCAACCCCGCCATTTTACAAGCGCCTTTACCCGGGCCAGATGGAAACAACTCATAAATGTGTTTGAGCTTGAAGCCTGTAACCTTGGAAAGGATCCTGACCATCGGCGCGATTCCATTCTTCTTATAATAGTCTTGAAGAACCTTAATAACCTCCCAATGCTCATCGGTCATTTCCTCAATACCTTCTGTTGCTTTTACATACGTCACCCACGTCTCATTCCAGTTATTGAAATCATCTATGAATCCGTCTTCATCAACATTGAAGGTCTGGCCCTCGAACTCTACCGTAGGCATACCTCAAAGTCTCCTTTCTAAAGATATTTAAGTCCTTACGAGTGTGGACTTACTTAGATTTTTTAGTATAGGGTGGGAAATTTTTCCTGTCAATCGTTCTTTCGTCAGTTGTCTCAAAATTTTTTCCCCGGCTCATTTCATAATCAAGTGTCACTCTGAAGAGGTTTTCCGCCCATTTGGCATTCCCTCCTGCGTGGACATGAGTAAACGTAGCGAGCAGGTTATTCTTACACATTCCATCTCTTAGTCCATCCACGCCTTGCCCCCGGCTCACCTCAAAGATGAAGCGAACTTTTTCTTCCTCGGTAAGAACAGCCTTTGAGTAGTGAAATTCATGTCCCTTCAAGATCTCGCCCATCTGATAATAAGGATTTGACCCCTTCACTTCCAACACTGTATACCCGTGACCCTGCGGCTTTTCCTGAAGGACGAATTTGACTGGAAGCGCGCCAACCATGGGATAGACTTTACCATCAACGATTAGGCTCTCCCCCAAGTACATGAACCCCCCGCACTCAGCGTAGACAGGTAAGCCTCTTTCAATAGCCTCTCTTAAGGATCCCTGAAAGCTCAGGTTATTCGAAAGGGCGGGCGCCTGGGTTTCTGGAAATCCTCCTCCTATATAGAGACCACTTAATGGCGGCAATTCCCTATCTGAGAGAGCATCTATCTTTACCAGGACCGCACCCAACCGTTCAAGTTGTTCCAAGTTTTCAGGGTAGTAAAACCAAAAGGACTTGTCCCTGATAAAACCTATTCGAGGTCTTCTGTCTGAAACTGTGGGGGTTAATTGCTGGTTATTATCTTTCGGCGGTGGAGTAAGGTTTGTTACGCGATGAGCGAGTCGCCATATCTCACTAATGTCAAGGTTTTCCTTAACCGTTGCCTTGGCCCATGAGACTGCCTTCTCTGCATGATCTACTTCCTGGAATGGCACAAGCCCCATGTGCCTTTCCGGAAAGTAATTTTCTTTCAGTCTTGGCACCGATCCAACAACTGGCGTGCCGCAGTACTTTTCAATTGCGTCTCTTACCAGGCTCTCCTGTCTTGAGCCACCTACTCTGTTCAGGATTACCCCGGCAATATCCAGTTCGGGATCAAAGGCTTGACATCCTTTTACGACCGCTGCCATAGTGCGGGTCGCCATGGTCACATCTATGATGAGTAACACCGAAGTCCTTAGAAGCTTGGCCAGTTCTGCCGTGCTATAGCGGCCATGGAGGTCAAAGCCATCGTAGAGACCCCGATTCCCCTCGATCAGAGAGATGTCAGCATCACTTGAATGGGACAGAAACGAGGTAAGAATCTGAGGTTGATCCATCAAGAAAGGATCAAGGTTATGACATGGGCGACCGGCGGCAAAGGCCAACCAGCCGGCGTCAATGAAATCAGGACCCTTTTTGAAAACCGCTATCCGGTAACCACTCTCCCGCCAAGCGGCAATAAGGCCCAGTGAGAACAAGGTCTTCCCAGAGCCTCCCCTCAGTGCGGAAATAATAATGCGGGGTTTAGGATGTACCATTTTCCTTAGGATTGATGTCAAAGTGAATAATCGAGTTCTATCCAGGGATACCTTTTAGAATTTGGATCACGGCTTCATTTGATTGTCAACAAGAAAAGTAATCAATTTTCCCGTTGACAACCTTAAGGGGTTTTGACTATAAATTTATTCTAATAAGAGATGCCTACCGAGCTTTCGAAAAAACGCTCCTGCCAATGTGCCGGAGAGAAAACGTTAGCAGGTGATCTTCGATGCTTGGCTCCCCCTCCAACAGCAACGAAAACTTCAGGATGCGGCAGCGGGATTAGGAAAAGTCATCACGAGCCTCAAAATGGGAGCTATCTGATCTACTCATCAAGACGTTGTACTGCTTGCTCTGATTTTACATGTTGTAAAGAATCTCGACAGGCATTTACGTTTACCCAACATTATTAAACCTAATCCGACTTGACATTCCCTTGTTCAAATGGATAGTTAGCCGAAGTTCGATATGTCTACCATTTTGGCACAACTGTTGCTGTCGTTAGACGGTACCCACTTAGACTGCTGTCCAAAACCGATAAGAACTTCAAAAAAGATTTCACCACCAGGGAAAACCATCAAAGGTTTCAAGATACCCGCACTGAAACCTTCATCATTGTTGGCGTAAAGCTTTAGCTATGAGAAGGTTGGTTGAATGCTGTTCCTAAGTTTACCGGAGCCCTCTCCCTCAAAGGAGCAGAAACAATTTAACACCACCGTTTTTCACTTAGCAAAAGGAGGCGTGGATAATGGCTTTTGAACCAAAAGAACCACAGAAGGAGCTCAAATACGAAGAGCTTCGAATTTACAGTGACGAGGAGCTCAGGAATTACACTGATGAAGAGCTCAGGAATTTTAAGATCAAACATGATATTCCAAAATGCGAAGAGCTGGAAAAAGGCCCTTGGCCGAGTTTCGTGGCGGATGCTAAGAGAGAAGCGCTGCACCGCAAAAAACTGGCTGATGATCGGATGATGATTGACAGGGACGTGGTTGAGGACATGCTCGGCCAGCTGGAGGTGTCATTTGAGCATGGTGAAACCCACTGGAAGCATGGTGGTATCGTTGGTGTCTTCGGTTATGGTGGAGGTGTGATAGGCAGATATTCTGACCTCCAGGAACAATTTCCCTCGGTCGCCCACTTTCATACCCTACGTGTCAACCAGCCTGCCAGTAAGTTCTATAACACAGACTATCTGAGAACTATTTGTGATCTTTGGGAATACCGCGGAAGCGGGCTGATGAATATGCACGGCTCAACTGGTGACATGGTTTTTCTTGGAACCTTTACGGAGCAGCTGGAACCCATCTTTTTTGAGTTGGGACATGTCCTGCAGCAAGATCTGGGTGGTTCCGGCGGAAATTTGCGCACGCCTTCCTGCTGTCTGGGAAAGGCCCGCTGTGAATGGTCCTGCATTGATACCCAGGATCTGTGTTACGAAATGACCCAGTACTATCAGGATGAACTGCACCGTCCACAGTTCCCATACAAATTCAAAATGAAATTTGACGGCTGTCCCAACGGATGCGTTGCCTCTATTGCCCGTTCTGATATGGCCTACATCGGTACCTGGAGGGATGACATCCGGATTGATCAGGAGGCGGTTAAGGCCTATGTGGGAGGAGAGATTGAACCTAATGCCGGTGCCCACAAAGGACGAGATTGGGGGAAATTTAATATCCAGAAGGAGGTCTTGGAACTCTGCCCGACACAGTGTATGTGGATGGAAGACGGCAAGCTCATGATCGATAACAAAGAATGTACCCGATGCATGCACTGCATCAGCGTCATGCCGAGGGCCTTGAGACCTGGAACCGATACGGGTGTGAGCATCCTTTTCGGAGCCAAGGCCCCAATCCTTGCAGGTGCCCAGATGGCTCTTATGACCATTCCTTTTATGAAGTGTGAACCTCCATATGACAACATTAAAGAGAAGGTGGTAGAACCGATTTG
>DATKYC010000392.1:0-5408 GCA_035528695.1 Acidobacteriota bacterium
TGTAGCCGGGAGAACCCGGATGTATGAAAGGATTGTAAAGGGTAACAATGTGCTTGAAGCTGGACTCCCGGAGTCTTTCAAGGTACTCATGAAAGAACTGCAGAGCCTTGGACTGGAAATTCAGCTTTTTGAGGATAGCCAGATCTAAGAATTGAATATTGTCTATTGTCGATTGCAGATTGAAAATCGGCAATAATAAATCGCCAATCGAAAATCCAAAGGAGATAGGCATTGGAAGAATTATACAGTTTCTTTACAAAGCCAAAGGATCCATCAAGCTTTAATGCTGTCAGGATTTCTTTGGCCTCGCCGGAAAAGATTAAAGAGTGGTCTTTTGGGGAGGTCAAGAAACCTGAGACCATCAACTACAGGACTTTCAAGCCAGAGAGAGACGGGCTGTTTTGTTCGAAGATATTTGGGCCCATCAAAGACTATGAATGCAATTGCGGCAAGTACAAACGAATGAAACACAGAGGTATCGTGTGTGAAAAATGCGGCGTTGAGGTAATTCAGTCCAAAGTTCGCCGTGAACGGATGGGACATATTGAACTTGCCGCCCCTGTAGCCCACATTTGGTTCCTGAAGTGTCTTCCTTCCAAGATAGGTCACCTTTTGGACTTGACACTGAAAGACCTGGAACGGGTACTTTACTTTGAGGGCTACATTGTAATTGATCCGAAGGATACACCCCTTGTAAAAGGCAGCCTGTTGACAGATGAACAACTGTACCAGGCAAGGGAGGACTATGGCGATCGATTTGAAGCAGGTATAGGGGCTGAAGCGATCCAGACGATGTTGCGGGACCTGAACCTGGATGAACTCTCGCAAACCCTCAGGGCTGAAATGTTAGCAACAAAGTCTGAAGCAAAACGGAAAAAGCTGGCAAAGCGGTTGAAGATCATTGGTGCGTTTAGAGATTCAAACAACCGTCCGGAATGGACGATTCTGAATTATATTCCGGTTTTACCACCGGATCTTAGGCCACTTGTACCCCTTGACGGCGGCCGATTTGCCACGTCTGATTTGAATGACCTTTATCGGCGGGTTATTAATCGCAATAACAGGCTGAAGAGACTTCTGGAGCTGAGTGCGCCTGATATCATAGTAAGAAACGAAAAGAGAATGCTTCAGGAGGCAGTAGATGTCCTGTTTGATAATGGGAGAAGAGGCAAAGTTGTCACGGGAGCAAACAAACGTCCTTTCAAGTCCCTGAGTGATATGCTCAAGGGCAAGCAAGGAAGGTTTCGACAGAATTTGCTCGGAAAGCGGGTGGATTATTCAGGCCGATCGGTTATTGTGGTTGGGCCTGATCTGCGCCTGCATCAGTGTGGACTTCCCAAAATTATGGCGTTGGAGCTCTTTAAGCCCTTTATTTATAATAAACTGGATGAAAGAGGGCTTGTCACCACGATAAAAAGCGCAAAGAAGATGGTTGATAGAGAAACACCTGAGGTCTGGGATGCCCTCAATGAAGTGGTCAGCGAATACTGTATCCTGTTGAATCGGGCTCCCACACTGCACCGTTTAGGAATTCAGGCCTTTGAGCCTATACTTATTGAGGGCAAGGCAATTCAGCTTCATCCTCTGGTGTGTACTGCCTTTAATGCGGACTTTGATGGCGATCAGATGGCAGTCCATGTTCCGTTATCCATCGAGGCCCAGATAGAGGCAAGGGTCCTCATGATGTCTACTAATAATATTCTTTCACCTGCCAGTGGGGATCCCATCATCGTTCCCAGCCAGGATATTGTATTGGGAATATACTATTTAACGCGGGAAAGGCCATTTTCTAAAGGAGAAGGAAAGGCTTATTCGAACCCACTGGAAGTGAGGATTGCTTATGATGCCGGTGAGTTAGGTCTTCATGCCTCCATCAAGGTGAGGATAGAGGGAAAACTTCAGGAGACCACTACAGGCCGTGTGATTCTATATGAAATCCTGCCAGAAGCCCTTCCCTTTGCGCTGATCAATAAGGTCATGTCTAAAAAGGAACTGCGTATTTTGATAAACGAGTCCTATCGCGGGGCAGGGATCAAGTCTACGGTTATCCTGGGAGACCGGTTGAAAGATATGGGTTATAAATACGCCACGCTTTCAGGTATATCTATCTCCATTAAAGACATGACGATCCCATCCAGGAAGAGAGAGATCATTGAGCGGGCCGAGAATGAAGCAAAAAATATTGATGATCAATACATAAGCGGGCTTATAACGGATGGGGAGAAATACAACAAAGTAGTGGATATCTGGTCCCAGTCCACAGAAGATGTGGCCTCGGAGATGATAAAAGAGATGGCCTTAGAAGAAGTAAGGGGGCCTGGAAACAAGAGAGTGAAGACCAACAGTTTTAACCCCATCTATATGATGTCAGATTCAGGTGCAAGGGGAAGTAAAGATCAAATGAGACAGTTGGCCGGCATGAGGGGCTTGATGGCGAAGCCCTCAGGAGAGATCATTGAAACCCCCATTACGTCTAACTTTCGTGAAGGGTTGACTGTTTTACAGTATTTTATATCCACTCATGGAGCCAGAAAAGGCCTGGCCGATACGGCACTCAAGACAGCTAATTCCGGGTACCTGACCCGGAGACTGGTGGACGTAGCACAGGACGCCATCGTTACTGAAGAAAACTGCGGTACCATGGATGGCATCTGGGTGGATGCGCTTGTGGAAGGTGGCGAGATACTTCAGCGAGTTGGAGAACGGATCCTTGGTCGAGTTAGCCTTGAGGATATCTATGATCCAGTGACCGGTGATTTGCTTGTGAAGGCTGATGAGGAGATAGACGAAGAAAAAGTGAGGAAAGTCGAAGCTGCGGGATTGGAAAGGGTCAGGATCAGATCCGTTTTGACATGTGAGGCGAAAAGGGGGGTATGCAAGAAATGTTACGGCAGGGACCTTTCGCACGGCCATGAGGTCAATATCGGACAGCCCATTGGTATCGTCGCTGCTCAGTCCATAGGTGAACCTGGGACCCAGCTCACAATGAGGACATTTCATATTGGCGGCACAGCAAGTAAGAGGGTGGAACAATCTACAATTCAGCCCAGAAATCAAGGCAAGATAAAGTTTATTGACCTGAAAACGGTCGAAAATGAAGAGGGGAACCTCGTTGTCATGAACCGTAATGGACAAATTGCCGTTCTGGGCAAAGGTGAAAGGGAACTTGAGCGATATCCCATAATATACGGTGCCACTTTGAAAGTTAGTGATGGTAGCAAGGTCAAATCAGACCAGATCCTGGCTGAATGGGATCCTTTTACGATACCTATCATGACAGAGGTGAGTGGCGTTATCAAATTCGGTGATATTACGGAAGGCCAGACTATGCGGGAAAAGCGTGACAAGGTCACGGGAAAGATCAGCAGGGTAATTGTTGAATCCCGTGACGTGGATATCAGGCCTCGGATTTCCATTAAAGACAGCAGTGGAAAAACGGCCAATCTGCCTGGTAGTACGAAGGCCAAGGCCCGGAATTATCTGCCGGTGGGTGCTATAATTATGGTTAACGAGGGAGATGATGTGGGTCCTGGTTCCGTATTGGCAAAGATCCCGCGAGAAACCACTAAGACGAAGGATATTACAGGTGGTTTACCGCGTGTTGCAGAGCTGTTTGAAGTGAGAAAACCAAAACAGACAGCCATCATCAGTGAAATAGATGGTGTTATCTCGTTTGGGAAATATACAAAGGGTAAGCGAAAAATGACGATTACCCCGGAGGTGGGTGAGGCTGTAGATTATTTTGTGGCAAGAGGAAAGCATGTCAGCGTCCTGGACGGGGACTATGTGAGGGCAGGTGAGGCGTTAATGGACGGATCGGTCGACCCTCATGACATATTGAAGATCAGAGGCACCAAGGAACTGGCCAAATACCTGGTCGATGAGGTGCAGGAAGTGTACAGGCTGCAAGGGGTGAAAATTAATGATAAGCATATTGAGGTTATTGTCCGTCAGATGTTGCGACAGGTGAATGTGACTGACGTGGGAGATTCCCATTTCCTTTTGGGGGAACATGTGGAAAAGTGGCGCTTTGAAGAAGAGAACAGAAAAATTATCGATAAAGGTGAAAAACCGGCCACCGCAGAACCTCTACTGCTGGGAATTACCAAGGCGTCCCTGAGCACTGAAAGTTTTATATCAGCAGCATCTTTCCAGGAAACAACCAAGGTCTTGTCTGATGCAAGCGTGGCCGGAAAAATAGACACCCTCAAGGGGTTGAAAGAGAATGTGATTATGGGCCGCCTGATTCCGGCTGGTACCGGGTTGAAGACTTACAGAAATGTTGAAATGGGTGTTGGCAGTTAAATTTTTTATTATTTAGTCTTGAAAATACCTTGACAAATAGTAAAAACAAAAATAGAAGAAAGAGTTCTGTATTTTTATGGTTTTTCAGGATCAAATATTGATAATTTATGCCTTTGATTAAGTGAAGCTTTAGGAGATTCTATGCCGACCATTAACCAACTCATTAGAAAGGGCCGACGTAAACCCAGGAAAAAGGCCAAGACTCCTGCTCTTCAGGGAGCGCCTCAGAAGAGAGGCGTGTGTGTAAGGGTATATACATCGACACCCAAAAAACCCAACTCTGCACTGCGAAAGGTTGCCAGGGTGAGGTTGACAAACGGAATTGAAGTGACTTCGTATATCCCGGGTATGGGCCACAACCTTCAAGAACACTCGGTTGTCTTGATTCGAGGAGGCCGGGTTAAGGATTTGCCCGGTGTAAGGTATCATATTATCAGGGGCACGATGGATACAACCGGCGTGGATGATCGCAGGCAGGGTCGATCAAAGTATGGGGCTAAACGACCAAAGAGTCTTTGATATCCCTATTTATTTTTTTGGAGAGTTTTTTATGCCCAGGAAGCGAATATTTGCGAAACGAGATATAGTGTCTGATCCTAAGTACAAAAGTGTACTTGTAACAAAATTTGTTAATAATCTGATGAAGAAAGGTAAAAAGAGCATTGCGCAGTCGATCCTTTATGGATCTTTCGACATTATTTCGGAAAAAACTAAGCAAGACCCCTTAACAGTTTTTAAGAAAGCAGTCGACAATGTTAAACCTACGGTGGAGGTGAAATCCCGACGAGTTGGTGGTTCTACATACCAGATCCCCACGGAAGTGAGGCCCTCCAGAAGGCAGGCGTTAAGCATTCGGTGGATCATCAGCTATTCCACCCAGAGGGGCGAAAAGACAATGGCCGCCAAACTTGCGGGCGAGTTAATGGATGCTGCCAATACGAGAGGGGCTGCGATTAAAAAGAAGGATGACACACACAGGATGGCTGAGGCCAACAAGGCTTTTGCCCATTATCGATGGTAAATAGGAGTAATTCAGCATTGAGCAGGCCATAGGCAGTAAGCAGCAGGGAGTAAGGCGTAGGCAGTGAGTGTGAAGAGGGTTA
>DATKYC010000393.1:0-6946 GCA_035528695.1 Acidobacteriota bacterium
GCTCTCTGTTCGCGTTACCCCTGGTGAGTACGAGCCGGTTTCATTTGCCGTGCGCACGGAGGAAACGACCAGCCTTACAGTAAGCTATGTTACAGGTGGGGATTCTCTGGCCTTGCCGGAAAGCTGGGTCAAGATTCAACGAGTAGACAGACGCACGGACACCACTACGGTCAGATGGCTTTATGATCTTGAGTCTGCCGTGGAGGTTCAGGCACAAAAAACCGCTTTTTTCTGGATCACCCTGCATCCTCCAGTGGATGCGGCCCCAGGTTTCTACTCTGGTACTGTGGAACTCCAGTCCGGCACTGGGAGCAAAGTGCTGGCCCTCCAGTGTGAAATACTCCCTTTTATCTTAGAGGAAACTTCCATAAAACTGGCTACTTACCCCTATCGCACCGACCTACCGCAAAAAGTCTTTCTTGATATGAAGGAACACGGCCTGGACGGTATTTGGCTTCCGTGGGGGAATGTTGGTCCCATAAAAGTTACAAATGTTGAAGACAAACTTGCACTCGATTTTTCCATCTTAGACTCGACCATGCAGAAATTCCAGGCCTCAGGCATGAAAGGCCCGGTACAACTCCAGCTTGGCAGCTCTTGTCTCACATTGTATGAAAACTCTCTTGCTTCAGCTTTTGGCTTGCCCATAGATGAGTATCATGCTGACATGGTAGTGAACGGGGAAATTTGGGTCTCAGAAGAAATCCGGGCTGCGGAGATAAGCCCTGAACTGGACAGCCTTTTCGTGGAGGGCCTGCGGCAGATTTACGACCATTGGAACGCGAACTACCCCGAAATCGAGTTAACGATGATGATTTACGATGAACAGGCCCAGTTCTTTTTAGAACGGCACAGGAACCGTTACAACTTGCTGAAAACTGTAATGCCGTACATCAGGGTTGATGGGACGTGCATGGATTTTGTTATGTTCGCAGAACAGTTAAAAGACCAATGCGACATTTTTGTCCAACATGGTGATATTCTGGCCACTCTCAAATTGGCTCGCGAAACCGGCAAGGATGTCTGGATTGCTGGCTATCCAACTCTTAGGGATGCGAGAACAGGTCAAGTTAGTTTAACTGCTGTCCATGCCTCTCGCAACCTGATGGGACTTATGGCCTGGGCTGCTGAGGCCGAGGTTGCCTGGTTCTGGGCGTTCAACTGGTGGGGCTTGCCGGATCAAGATAGTCACATCATGATATATCCATATCCGGAACCGGATGATTCCTTGTGGTATGTTTGGGATGGATCCCGCCGGGTGCCGTTGGATGCGCTTGAATTTATGTCGTCAACTCCCTGGGAGGCTGTCAGGGAAGGGTGGGATGATTTGCGCTACCTGGCTACTGCTGAGAAAGTGATTTCCGAGGCTGGAGCGGTAAAAAAGGCCTGGGCTGAGTATAAGCTCTCAGCAATATTTGATGAGATGCGTAGTCTTTCTTGCTTTGTTGAGGGTGGTACTCTTTGGAAGCAGCCACTTTGTGCTCTGCCATCCTCAAGGATGCACGAGATAAGACAAGAGCTGATCGAGATTATTACCACGGAGGTGACTCAAATCCCCGGTGATGTCTCCCAAGACACCAAGGTCGATATTTTCGACCTACTCGAGTTGCTAAAAGTATTGTCCGGAAGGGTGGAAAGTTCATTCGCCAGCGATGTGGATATGAACGGCAGGACTGATATCTTCGACCTGCTGGCGATGCTGAAGATGCTTGCGGGGTGATTCCAGTCACTAGTCACCCCAAGGTACGGCCGCTCTCCGTAAACATGCAAATCTGGCTTAAAATGCCTAACCAGCGCATCAAGACGGACGCAGCCAGCTGGCCGTTAATTTTCACCTTTGTATATTCATTTCAATTCAGTCTTTTCATAAAGCTGGTATTATCTGATATTGGCTGCGCCGCTTATGCGCAAGGCCGTTAGGCTGCAAACTAACTCTATCATGGGAATTAAGTCAAAAGGGAGGAAATGACCATGGCTTATGAAAAGTTGGAAAATCTCAGTATCGATGAACTTAAGAAAAGGAAAAAAACATCTCTTATTTTGCTATACCTATTAATCGGTGCTTTTATATTATTCATTTTTCATCTATTGTATATTTGGGGCCATCAGGTACCCCTAGTAAATCTTGTATATCTACTCGACGTTTTGTTGGTGATATTTCTCGGTTGTGCCCTTTATATGTTAATAAGAAAAATTGATAAAGAACTTCATGGCAGAGAGGACAAGTAATCCTGTACCTAATCGAATTTTGATGTGCCGCCTGACCAGCGGTTCCACCTGACCGCCTTAGCTTTGTTGTTTTTCCTGCAGTTTTGTCTTTTAATGATGCTCTTTTTCTTTTCTGAAGTTTTGCCTGTAAGTGTCGGCGGCAGGTGAACCGCAGATCGTTAGGCGTCACATCACCAATACATATAGGAGATATCTTGATGAACGGAAATATTTGTCCTAAATGTGGAAATCCCGTAATGCCATATTCACGCTTCATACGGGAAGCAGAACCATATAAAATTTCTGCTTGTGGTAGTTGTGGTGTTAAACTTAAACGTAGTCCAAAAGTTTATACGTACCTTCTCATCATGATAATCGTTCTTGCAGGATTAACTATTCCTCTGTTCCTAGGAATGATGGTGATTAATGTGGCGCATTGGATTATGTGGATGGTAGCGATTTTATGGCTTGCCAGTTGGGTGGTACTGGTCAATTATTTAGCGTGGCGTTATATCGGATGGGTGGTAGTTGAACAAAAGAAAACATAAGCAATATTCAGTGGCTGCTTAACCAGTCGCTCAAGCTGACGGACAGAGCGTGGGTACTTTTTACCGCGCGTCATTTGAAAACAGAAACGCGCGTCGCTAGTGAAGCTTGCGAGAGTTCGTTGTCCGCAGCTTAGCTCCGGCCGTTAGGCAACAGAAAAGGGATAAGAACCATAGCTATGATAAACTATCTAACATCAAGATCGAATCGTATTGTCACAATTTTATTTCTCGTTATCAACGCATTTACTCAACCGATATTTGCAGAAAATGCCTCTCCAAATACACATCATGAGGAACAAGAAGAAGGTCATATCCATCATGCCCATGCAAATGAAATAGGTATTTCCGCTGGATATGTATATTTGGCCCCTGAGGATGATTCTGCTTTCGGCTTACACCTGCATTTCATAAGACGCCTTCAGGGAGAAAGCTTTAAAAAGTATCTTGGACTGGGAGTAGCATTCGAAACGATATTTGCGGATCATTTGCACTACAATGTAATGGGATCAATCGCTATTTATCCTTATCGCAATCTTGTTATCGTACTATCTCCTGGCGTTTTGTTCTTAGAGCATCATAAGGAACTAGAAACACGATATTCCACACATTTGGAAGCAGTTTATGGATTCCTGTTTGGAGGATATGAAGTCGGTCCTGTCGTAGGGCTTGCTCAATCGGGCGGTGATATACACTATACGATTGGAATTCATTTTGGCAAAGGATTTTAATAAATGATGCGTTGCCGAACCAGCGGTTCCACCTGCCCGCTTTGGCTTTGTGCGTTTTCTATTATTGATAGCGGCGGCAGGTGAACCGCAAGGCCGTTAGCACTATGAATAGAGGAGTTGAAAACGGATGGATCAAATAGAACAAGTGGCAAGAGAGCATACCGACATCACTCGCCGTTATTTCCTCCAGCTCTGCGCAATGGGAGTCGCCGCACCAGATGTCTCTGAGCTGTGCGCTCAGGATAACAATGCTGAAGCTCACTCTCTGCTTACTGAGGCTATTTCAAAACTTGAGTATCTCACCCGGGAAGAGAATTTCATAAATTTTGGCCGAGGGAAGCCGCCCCCGTACGAATTGCCGCTTGAAAAACGTCGCGAAGTGGGACTGGTACGTGAAACCTGGCAGCTTGAGGTTCTGCCGGATCCGGAAAGTAATGCCGAGGTGGAACAGCCACTTTCCAAAAAACTGGGAACAGCCCTGAATTGGGACGGACTGATGAAGATTGCTGAAAAGAAAGCCGTGCGTTTCCTTCACGTAATGTCCTGCACGAACAGCCAAGAACCTTGCGGCATGGGCTTATGGGAGGGCGTACCACTGCGCGAAGTGATTTGGCTGTCCCGTCCGACTGCTAACGTCCGGCGCATCTTCTATTATGGCTATCACAACGACGACCCGGAACAGAGATTTCAGAGTTCCCTGCCGATTGGTCGGGTGCTGGAGGATCCACCCGGCGAACTCCCTGTCATTCTCTGCTACAAGCTTAACAACCAATGGCTTACCAGTAAAAGGGGAGGGCCGGTGCGTATGCTTGTGCCTGACGCCTACGGTAACAAGTCGGTCAAATGGCTCCAATGCATCATACTCACAAACAACTACCAGGCCAATGATACCTATGCTCTATGGAATAACGACACCGTCAGTCACATAAAAACCTGCGCCCGCTTTATTCACGTCCCGAAGACAGTCAAAGCTGGACAACCTGTGCCGGTAACGGGAATTGCTCAGGTGGGCATGTCTAATCTGAGCAAAGTTCAATACTGGCTGTGCCGTCATGACCAACCCCTGCCCAAAGACGACCCCTATTTTACCAAAGCCCCATGGCAGGACGCAGACATCCTGCCACCGCCGGATGACTGGGGCGGAGGACTGCCAGATGGTAAGCTACCCGCAATCCCACGCCAGTTCGACACGGTCAGCGGTAAAGCGCTCCGCTGGCCAATTCCCAACACGATCGTCCACTGGGCAACGCTGCTAGCGGTCAAACACCCGGGACAATATGACTTTCGCTGTCGCACCATTGATGCCAACGGTATTGCCCAGCCCATGCCACGTCCGTTCAACAAATCAGGCCATAACGCTATCCAGCAAGTGAAGATTGTGGTTGAGAAGTAAGTTAAGCGTTACCGGAAGGACCGATAACCCTATCATTTGTAGGATCAAAACTATGTAGAATATGCTAACCAGCGGTTCCACCTGGACGCCTTTGCTCTGTGCGATTTATAAAATTTTGACTATAGATAACGGCGGCAGGTGAACCGCATACTGTTAGGCTTCGGGAGGCCGATAGGGATGCTATCTCTTTTGGTCTTCGTTAAAGGAGGATTTCTCAGTGAGAAGTATGCAATTCATTTTTCTTTGCATCGCTCTATTTATGACAACAGTGGCACGGGCAGGTGATGTTGTCTATCGTGTTCGAGACGAGGCGTTACATAGCATTGACCCTCGTCTGTTTGGGCAGTTCATGGAACGGCCGAGCTGGGGTGAGATAGGACCTGAAGGAGCATTGGTGCCAGGTACTAATAGGCTTCAACCTGAGGTTTTCAAGCTTCTTCAACGGATGAAGGTTCCTGTCATGCGTTTCCCGGGCGGAACGGATGTCGATTTTATGGACTGGCGAGACATGATCAGCAACGTTCCCGGCCGCAGCGCAGATCGGCCGGTAAGCACCGGCCACAAGGGTGACAGAGTCACAAACAACTTTGGCTATGATGAATTCCTTCAACTCAGTGAACAACTGAAGTCAGTGCCGATCATAGTCGTGAACTTCCGCGAAGCTTTATTAGGAGAAAAGCAGCTATCTGAAGCAATTCTCCAGGCAGCCGGTCTGGTAGCCTACTGTAACGCCGTCGTTGATGCCAAACTTCCCGAAGGGATGCCTGACTGGCCCTCAGTAAGGGCCGCGAACGGCCATCCAAAACCATATGGAGTCAAATACTGGCAAATCGGCAATGAGACATGGGCCTTCTTCAAGAAATTGGAGAAGCTTCACCCACAGGAAGCCGAAAAGCACTACGCAGACTGCCTTGTTGCTTTTGCCCGTGCCATGCTGGCCATTGATCCGGGTATCGAGTTCATTATGGATGGGCATGGACCTACTTTCAAAGCGGCTCAACTCGCGCACAAGGAGCTGGGAGAGAAAATCCGGTACACCGTCTTTCACTTATACAAGCCCTGGGCTATGGGGGAAATCGAGAAAGAGGGCAAGCCCATCCCAATCGAAGCACTTAGCGCTCCTGATATCTGGAACGCCTGGGTAGCCACCCCGCATTTCGATGAAGAAGGGCTGTGCGTTCTGCGCCACCCGCTTCTGGAAGAGGCACGGCGTGAAGGATATAAACTCGCTGTCACGGAATGGAACTGGAATGGATGGTGGACTGTTCAGCCTGCGGCCTTGAATTCTTCATTCGCCAAGGGAGTTGGTGCAGCGGGATTCCTCCATGCTCTCATGCGTTCAGCAGATGTGATCGAAATTGGCTGTCAGTCCATGTTGGTTGGCAATTCCTGGGGCATTCACGCAATCTGGGCCGACAGGCAGGGGAAAATCCCACCCTATTACATGCCGACCGGGCAGGTGACGATGTTGTATTCGCATCATCATGGATCAAAGCTCTTGAACGTGGAGGCAACCGGCATCCCAACCTATTCCCAGCCCTTCAGGATGGGAGGGATAGAGCCCAGGGGGAAAGTGGCATACCTGGATGCTTTGGCGACTGCCGGCGAGGATACCGTATTCTTCCACGTCATCAACCGGCACTTTGATCAGCCGATTGAGATAGCAATTGACCTGACAGCCTTGCGGCCCCTTGAGGACAAGGCCAGGCATTATATGCTCGAGGGCAGGCTTAATGACAAGCCTGCTCAAGGCGAACCGAGGCAAATCGCAAGAATCACGCACTCCGAAATATCTTATGACGGAATGGTTCTCAAGGTTCTTCTTCCTGCCCGGACGGTCTCATGCATTGAATTATATCGGAAGAGATAATAATACAGAAGTATAGATGCAGCCAACAGGATGCTCTGCACTGACGGTCCTCGGCGCGAGCAAGCTCGCACCTCCTCCCACCGCTCAACCGCAGACCGTTAGGCAACATTATGTTTGATTCTGATGTATTTGAGAACATATGTTATGCGTCGGCTGGTGCGTTCTTTGCCTTCTCTCAGTATACCTTACCGAAAACGTT
>DATKYC010000394.1:0-3004 GCA_035528695.1 Acidobacteriota bacterium
GGACTGTAACGTTCAGCCCACGGCAGCGGCTGGCGTCTATTTCAACTGCCCAAACACAGCAGGTGATATACCTGCCAACGCGTTGTTAACCGGTGTGACTCTTTTCATCGACGATCCGGTAGGTTCTACACCTGTCATCACAAAAGTGAAGAATTTCGTGAAGGAGACTAAGGGCGCCAAGACCTTCGTCTCATTTGATGCTCAGGTTAAGTACTATGTCCCTAACTAAGTTAGGCCATTAGTCATAAGAACTCCTTCTTGGCATAGAATGAATATACGATCTTGGGCCCTGATTATTAGGCTTTTGTTTCATATCTGTGCGCCTATCAGTTCCGGGGTGATGCTGGCCTTAGCGTTTCCGAGGTATGACCAGCTGTGGCTTGTATGGATAGGACTCGTGCCACTCCTCCTGGTTATAGTCGGGATGAGGCCCTGGCGTGCCTTCTTTGCGAGCGGCCTGGGAGGAGTCGTTTTCTTTGTGGGGATCTTCCAATGGATCCTTGCGTTCCCCGGGTTTACATTCCTGCATCAGGCGATCCTGGGGGTGTATGTTGGGACCTTTATTGGCCTCTTTGGGCTGGCGTTCAGTTTCATTTCCCGTAAGTGTGGCGTTCCGTGGGCACTTCTTACGACACCTTTCCTCTGGGTGCCCCTCGAATACATCCGTTCCAACCTTTCTTTTATGGCCCTGCCATGGGGGTGCCTGGGCCACTCTCAATATGGGTATCTACCGGTCATCCAGATCGCCTCAGTTACCGGACAGCACGGTGTCAGCTTCCTAATCGTGATGGTAAATGCGGCCTTGGCCTCGATCTTATTGTTCCTACGCTCCAAGCTGAAAAAGACCAATCCCGCCTTCGGCCCACCTGTATCGGGCCGAGGAACATTAGGGGTAGCGGTCACCGCAGCAATATTAATCTCCCTTACCGTGCTGTATGGACATGCGACCGTGACTACAGCGGTTGGCGGGAAGGGAGTAAAGGTCTCTTTGGTGCAGGGAAATATTGAGCAGGCCAAGAAGTGGGACCCAAGGTACTCAAAGGAAATAATGCAGACGTACGCCGACCTTACCAAGAAGGTCTCAGGGGACCAGCCAGAGCTCATTATCTGGCCGGAGACCGCCACTCCCCGAGCGATTAACCTGGACCTTGGGCTTTACAGTTACGTAAGGCGCATCTCAAAGGAGGCTGGCACATACCTGTTACTGGGAAGCTCCCAGCAGCAGAAGATCACGAAAAGAGGTAGCAAGGAGCGGAAGTATTTGAACTCCGCTTTTCTTATCCCTCCTGAAGATAAAGCTAAGCACCAGAAATATGATAAGATCCGCCTCATGCCCTTTGGCGAGTACCTGCCGCTGAAAGGAGTTGTCCCATGGTCATACTTCAACGTCCCTGATGTGGGAGGCTATGTGGCCGGTGAAAAATTCACCATTTTCGAGACCCCTGCCTTCCACTTCGGCGTGACCATCTGTTGGGAGAATCTATTTCCTGACCTGGTAAGGCAATTTGTCAGAAGTGGAGCGCAGCTGATAGTAAATATTACCAATGAGGCTTGGTTCGGCAAAACGGACGCCCCCTATCAGTTTGTTGCCATGAATGTGTTTCGCGCTGTGGAGAATCGGGTCTATGTGGTGCGTTGTGCAAATACGGGCATATCCTGCGTCATTAACGATCAAGGCAGGATTATAAATAGGGTAACGGACCAGGAGGGCCGGGATGTCTTTGTGCGTGGAGTGCTTACCGAGAGAGTCATACCTCTTAATCACGACACCTTTTACACGCGGCATGGAGATCTCTTGGTTTGGGTGAGCATCGTATGTTCGGCAGTTTTCTTGCTCATGGCTTTGCTAAGGAACAATCCTGCTCTACCTTCAGGTGCTAAACCATTGCGATAATCGGCCGTAGGATTTCTTTCCGGAAGGATTTTGTCAATGCCAGAGGCACAAAGGGTGGAAATGTGAGGACGGCGCTTAAGCCTGTTTCAGGGATCAAAGAAGGCAGATCGAAAAAGGGGACTTTAATACAATCGACCTTTGCTAGTCTGAGATTGTTTGCTATAGTCTATCCCAAATTCTGGCTCCTTGTTCAAACTGCATTGTAGGGCCTGGTGGATTTTTAATGTGTGGCCCTTTCTGTCACCCGGGGTTGGCAATAAGAGGAGCATATAGCCAGTTTAATTACGAAAAATACCCTTGAGGGAATCCATGCGTTTTCGGCTGCCATCCATTGTGTTCTACGGCCTTTCCGTTTTGATGCTGGTGACTTGCCTGGTTTCCTTTATAAACGCGTTCTCGTTAATCAATAAGCCCTTTGCGGGCTTTTTCATCTATAAGTTCCCGCGTGTGGGCTCCATGAGCAGCGTTGACTGGCCAGGGGTGAGGGCAGGTCTCAAGACCATGGAGCGTATCGTCTCAGCCGACGCACAACCCGTGAGGATCGGGCGAGACGTACTTGAGATTTCAAGGGGAAGGCCCCTCGGAACGCCTATTCACTACACAGTTGAATCAGGGAAAGAAATCCGGAGCATCGTCGTACCCACCGCGAAATTCAGCATAAGAGACTTTTTTATCGTATTTTTGATACCGTTTACGGGTGGTGTTATCCTCCTTTGCTTGGGTTTCATTGCCTATGTCCTTAAGCCCAATGTGTCCACAAGTTGGGTCTTCTTTTTCCTCTCTCTTTGCCTTGCCGTGTATATGGTTACAGGCGTTGAGATGCAATCGACCTACTTTTTTGTACGCCTCCACTATATAGTCATTCCCCTTATGCCTGCCACATTGTTTCACATGGGTCTAATCTTTCCTGACAGGAAGCGCGTTATTGCTCGCTATCCACTGTTAGAATACGTGGTCTATCTTCCGACCCTGATACTGATTCTAGGATATCAAATCTATCTTTTCACCTTTTCCAGCGAACGTTTCACATCATGGGTCCCTGGCATCTGTACTATCACCAACGTCAACCGCGCCTTTTCTTTCGCCTGCGTGGCAGGTTTGATCATGCTG
>DATKYC010000395.1:0-4173 GCA_035528695.1 Acidobacteriota bacterium
GTGGCAAAAGTGTAGACAGGTATTGCGTTTGAATAGTCCCGGTACCTAAGGTCTTCGCATTTGCTTTTAAAGAATGACTGTGAGAGTATCCACTAAGCTCCAGCGGAGGAATTGGGAGAAGAGTTGACTTGACGAAAAATCGGCCTTACAAAAAGCACATCTACTGGCTCACCAAGCATGAAGAGGCCCGTCTTCGAAACGAGCTCGCTTCCCGCAACCTTAGATTAAGGTCTGCAAAAGGGGTCGTGTGTACCCCCCTGGATCCAATTAACAAGATCTCGAGCGTTGCACCGAAGGTGTGGAATGAGACCTGCGGAAGGAAGGGGAGCTGGTACTGGACCTCTGAGAAAAAGGGCCTGTACCTCGTGGTCAGCTCATTCGAATTGGAGGATTACAGGGAACAGAAGGCTGCCACCTTAACGGAATCGGACTTTGTTCCGCCTCGCCTTGCTACTCTGGAAGATAAAGAGGCCCTTTTTCATGACATTGAGCTAAAAAGACGGGTTCCCGAGGAATGGCACCACGTAGAGGAAACAGAGAAAAGGATTTACCTGCGATGGGCGAGGAAACTGGGATCGGATCTCTCCGATTATGACCTTCTCCACCTTTCCCACACTGCCAACCATGCCAATTTTCTCAACCCCCGCTTCTTCATCCGCGAGGACAATCGAATCATCCCTTACTCCATAGACCGGAGTGCCCATCTTTGTTCCTGCTGTTTAGAGCTCTTTCAAATCATCGGAGGTGAATACAACAAGAAACTTGTAGCACCATGCCCCGGTGCCACCATTTATGCCCTGCTGAAACCGGATAGATACCTGCTTGTAAATAAACCATAGAGGATTCCCCCCATCTTCACACCACCAGCATCAGTGAGTCCCGGAGATTTCGCCTGCGCGAAGTAGCCCAATCCGAGTCAGCACCGGCCCGATGACCTCAAAGACCACGGTTGAGGCAATGACAATAGGGAGTACTATCTCCTCGAGATCAGGGCGGCGCTGTACTGCAACAAGTGCCATACCCATGGCAACGCCCGCCTGCGGCAACAATGCCATACCCATCCATCGCCGCATCGCTCGCTCGGCCCGGCTGATAGCACTTCCCACCCACGCCCCCACAAGCCGCCCAATGAACCGGAAGATTATATATGCCAAGCCGGTAAGCCCGATTCTAAGAAGTGATTGTGTGTGAAGGGAAGCTCCCGCCAACACGAAGAAGAGTATCATAAAGGGCCATTCGATGCCTTCGATCGCGTGAAATGGACGCGCGTGGTGGCGTGCTAGATTGGCCACTACAGTTCCCAGAACCATCGAAGCCAATAGAAACGACACCTCCAGCCACAGTGCAATTCCGCCACACAGAAAGACTACTCCCAGTGCTTCGATAAGGGTAGGTTCTCCCGGTTTGATCCGTCCTGTAATGTAGGCCATTGGAATGCCCAGGGCGATTCCCAGAAGGAGGGCGCCGCCGAGCTCCCATGAAGCGGTGAGCAACGGTGCGAGGGTTCCGCCTTGCCCGCTGATGGCCTGGGCTGTTGCGAGCATGAGGCTGAAGACGATCAGTCCCCAAGCATCATCCACGGCCACGATACCGAGGAGAGTTCTTGTGAAGAGGCCATCCGCCTTTGATTCGTTCACCACATCGGTGGTGGCAGCCGGATCGGTGGCAGTGGAAATGCCGCCGAGCAGTAAAGCGGTGGTCACATCAACACCAATTAGAAGAAGACCAATCGTTACCACGAGTGCAGTTACAAACACCTCGCCAACGGACAGCCAGAGTACAAATCTGCCATGTTCGCGGAGCGCGGCGAGGGTAAATTTTTCGCCGAGCAGGAATCCCACCATTACCAGGGCCATGTCCGCAATAAGAGAAAACCATTTTTCGTGGTGTGGGGATAAGAAACCAAGGCCCGCAGGACCGATTATGAAGCCAAACACAAGCAGTAGGGTGACACGGGGCAGCCGGGTGTGGCGGCCAATGGCATCAGTCAAGAGACCAAGTAGGAATAACGCCCCAAGGGTTATAAGTGTCTTGTCTAATTCAGCCATCTGACCTCACTCGCCGCTGCGAGAATGCGCTGATTGCCCGCCTGCAAGGCCATGAAACGCCTAAAGGTTTCCCTTAAATGGCCTCTATGGTTGACGGAGGCTTCTTGGTTATGCTGTAGGTCACACTCACCACGCCTGGAACTTCTTGCGTCAATCTTTCTGCCAATCTTTCCAACGTTTCATAGGGAAGTCTCGTTGCCGAGCCCGTCTTTGCGTCCTCGCTATCCCAGCACCTCACCTCTATCTGCAAACCGTAATCCCTTTTTCCGTCTCTTATCCCGGTAACCCGGTCTTCATGGAGAATTGCCAGATATTGGAACGCACCCTTATCATGCAATTCATCTTCAACGATCTTCGTTGCCTTTCTTTCTGTTTCAACTCTCTCAGGAGTGACTTCCCCTATTACCCTCGCCGCTAATGCAGGTCCAGGAAAGGGAGGCCTTGTATATAGTTCTTCCGGGAGGCCAAGGGCCTTTCCCACCAATCTTATTGCCGGTTTTCTAAGCTGCAGGAGTGGCTCTATGATCTTGTACCCATATGCTTTTACCGGGTCGATCCCGAGCTGCTCAATGATATTGTGCTGCCGCTTGATGCCCGCAACGGTCTCTTCTATATCTGTGTAGTTCGTGCCCTGCAACACATATCCCGCACCGCTCTTCTTTGCGAGCTGGGCAAACACAATCGCATAAAAGGTTTGGGTCACAGCCTCTCTTTTTTCCTCGGGATCGGTCTTACCTTTTAGGGCATCAAAGAATTGGTTCTGAGCGTCAATAATCTCTACCGGGACCCCTAACTTTTCGAACACTGAGACTATGTACTGCGGTTCACCTTCTCTCATTAAGCCACTGTCGACAAAATAGGTCTTGAGCCTCTCACCCAAGGCCTTGTGGGCAAGGAGTGTCACTGCTGAGGAATCAACGCCACCGGACAGGGCATTTATGGCGATGCCGTCTCCTACCGTAGAAAAAATCTCCTCTGTTTTCTTCGCTATAAACTCTTCAACATTCAGGTCTTCCAATCGTATCTCTTCAAGCTCCATTTTTTCCTCCTATTTATTTATGAACTTAACCAATTTGATGAACTCGTAAAAAGTCAAGAATGGGACGGCACAGTAAAAAGCTCCAAATGCAAGGCTTGTGAATCTTGAGGAATGAGGCGTACTTACAGTACGCCGCAATGACGAAAGATGAAGCGTAACGCAGCAGTTGGACTTTTTACGAAGCCGTCAATTTCATTGAAAATCCTCACCAGTCAACCCGGGAGAAGACCGGTCCATATCAGCATGGTGCGTTTACTGAGCCGCGTGGAGGCCAAATTAGCAATATCGATGAGGATTGTAAAGCGCAGTATTCTTTCGGAGTCGGGGCAATTTTTTCCCTGGATGAATTGAGCGTGGAAGGCAGGGGCCTTTAGTCCTCGTAACCAAAAACAGGCCGTCTCATACGTTTAGCCTCGCTGCGGTGGCGTTTGGCATCAAGGCGGCGCCTGTTTGATTGGAGGGGCGGCCTTGTCCTGCGGCGAAACTTGGGCTTTTCGGCTGCCATGCGGATCAGTTCAACTAGCCGATCCATCGCGTCCTGGCGGTTTCGTTCCTGCGTCCGGAACCGCCGGGCATTGATAATCAGTATGCCGTCTTGGGTAACACGACTCCCGGCAAGTCGGGTCAGGCGCTCGCGGACATCTGGGGGCAGGGAGGCGCTGTTACTCACATCAAAACGGAGCTGCACGGCCGTCGCTACCTTGTTGACATTCTGGCCGCCCGGCCCTGAGGCCCTTATGAATGCCTCTTTGAGTTCACTTTCTTTGATTCCAATTTCGCGAGTTATCTGAATCATATTTACGGCTCGAAGAGAAATGGGGACCAAAAGAACTGGTAAGATATTCTCGCATATACTCTCTGGAGTGACAAGGCCTTACAGATCCCTTACCTGACCTGATGAATTGGAAGCTATTTGATGCCCTCCGTAGTAAGTGTGGTCCAGGAATCCGATCCAGTCTACTGTCATCGTGATGGCACCGAAATCTTCCTCTACCCTGCCCTTCAGGATATAGGGACGTATGGCGTTCAGCATGTGGCAGAACCGATTGTACACCTTGGGAAAGAATACCGTTTCATAAATACCGG
>DATKYC010000396.1:0-4491 GCA_035528695.1 Acidobacteriota bacterium
ATAATTATGATTTTCAGTAATCCACAATGAACTCATGGCGCTCCTTCACCTGCCTTTGAATTTTGGTTCTCGTTTTTCAATGAAGGCCATCATTCCTTCTTTGGCGTCCTCGGTGCGAATCACCCTGCCTAAGGCCTCGCATAGATAATCCACTGCGTGTTCAAAGGGCATCTCGCTCATTGCCCAAAATGCCTCTTTGCCGATCCGCGTCCCGACAGTGCTCTTGGAGGTGAGGAGTTTCAAGGTCCCATTTGTCTCATCGTCCAGATGCTCGGGCTCAACGGCGCGGGTGATAAGCCCCATGACCTCAGCCTCAGGAGCGGTGATCCTC
Source organism: Acidobacteriota bacterium (assembly GCA_035528695.1). Classification (GTDB taxonomy): domain Bacteria; phylum Desulfobacterota; class DSM-4660; order Desulfatiglandales; family Desulfatiglandaceae; genus DATKYC01. Next base: position 332 of record DATKYC010000396.1, read on the forward strand.
CGGCCTGTAAGGGCCATGTCCATGGCCTTTTTTCTGCTCACGTTTCTATAGAGAAGCGCCCCGATCATCATCGGAAAAATCCCAACGTTCACTTCAGGGGCGCAGAAAAACGCGTCCTTTCGGGCAATGACAATGTCGCAGGAAAGCATCAAGCCTAGACCGCCCGCAAGACACGGACCGTTGACACGGGCCACCAGGGGCTTAGCAAAACAGGCCATTTTCTTAAGAAGTGTTGCGTAATTTTTGGGCCCCGACAATCGGTCTTCCCCCTCCTTGGCCAAAGTGACGGCAAGGTCAGCGCCAGAGCAAAAGGCCTTATCTCCGGCTCCGGTAATGCAGACAGCACTCACCTCCTCGTCTTTGTCAGCCATGTCCATGTAATCCAGGAAAGCCATAATCATCTCCTGGCTGATCGCGTTTCTTCTGGGCTCCCGGTTGATAGTCATAAGGGCCACGCGGTCATTTACCTCATAAAGAAGGTCTTCAGTCATCTTTTAGCACCTCTTCCTCGATCTCCACCAGTATATCGCCAGGAGCCACCTTTTCGCCTATAGACGTGTTTATCTTTGCCACCCTGCCGTTTGATGGTGCTACCAGGGTTGTTTCCATCTTCATGGCAGTTACCACCACCAGGCCCTGACCCCGTTTCACAACGTCTCCCTCCTCGACCATAATTCTCACCACGATGGCGGGCATGGGAGGGGTGACTTCATGCGGCGTTTCCTCAAGGCTGTGGCGTCTGGCTCGGTGGGCGGTTAATAGATCCACATCCTGAACCAGGAAGCTCCGGCCGTTTACAAAAATGTGTTTCCCCCGGTCTCCTGGTGCCACAAAGGCCGCGGTTGACTTCCCATTCACAATCAGGTGCAGATTATTTAGGCAAATGTCCTGGTAACGAACATGGTACTCCTTCTCCCCGATGCTGAACCTGGCACTTCGTTCGCCCTCCGAGAGAGCGACTTCCACATCGATTATTTCTTCTGCGATTTTGAGGCGGTATTTCATGTTACCTTCCAAACACCCCTACACCGGGAGAGGTAATTCTTAAGCACTTTAGTTTAGAGCCTCCAGTTGCCAAGGGTTTCCCAAGGGGTGGGCCAGCCTTTGGACTCCGATTTCCCCGAGGTCTTGCGGGTAGTGGCAAACTCATCCAGCACGTAGGCGATTCTTGCGAGATCCGCATACTCCATGTTCTGGGTCCAGTTTTCGAAGTAACGATCTATGAAATCGGTGTGGGTGTTTCCCTCTGCGAACTCAGGTGACCCGAGGACATCTATGAGAAACGGAATCGTGGTGCGAATACCCAGGATAGCGTAACTTTCAAGCGCCCGGATCATCCGCCTGCGGGCCGCTTCCCGTGTTGAGGCCGTGACAATTAGTTTGCTCAGGATAGGGTCATATTCCACTGGGACTTCAAAGCCCTCGTAAATGCCACAATCATTGCGTACGCCGGGTCCTGAAGGTTCCCGGTGTAACAGGACAAGCCCCGGTGATGGGTAAAAGGAGGCCTCTGGGTCCTCCGCATAGATACGACATTCAATAGCGTGACCCCTCTGCGTGATTTCTTTCTGCTTGAGTGTCAAAGGGCTACCAGCCGCAATTTGAAGTTGTGCGGCCACAAGATCAATACCGGTAGTCATCTCTGTGACCGGGTGCTCCACCTGCAGGCGGGTGTTTACCTCCAGAAAATAAAACTGCCCTGAGCGGTCTAAGAGAAACTCTACGGTTCCTGCGTTGATATATCCTGATGCCCTGGCAGCTGACACGGCTGCTTTTCCCATGGCGTTACGGAGTGAGGCTGTCATGGCGGGCGAAGGTGTCTCCTCGATAATCTTCTGGTGTCTTCGCTGGATAGAACACTCCCTCTCAAAGAGGTGTACCACGTTGCCATGTTGATCAGCCAGAATTTGAAACTCAATATGTCGGGGGGCATCCAGGCGTTTTTCGAGGTACAAAGAGCCATCCCCGAAGGCCTTCTCCGCCTCACTGGTTGCAGAGAGACAGGCCTCTTGCATTTCGTCCGGATCAGAGACAATCCGCATGCCTTTACCGCCGCCGCCAGCTACTGCCTTGACCAGGACCGGATAACCGATTTGGTCCGCTTCCCGGCATAAGACCGCAAGATCTGTTGTCGCTTCAAACATCCCGGGTATCACGGGCACACCGGCGGTTTCCATGATGCGACGGGCAAAGGTCTTGTTTCCAAGGTCCCGTATGACTCGAGCGGGAGGGCCAATAAAGTTAATCCCTGATGCCTCGCAGCGTTCCGCAAAGCTAGGGTTTTCCGCTAGAAAGCCGTAACCGGGATGAATTGCCTCTGCACCTGTCCCTTGAGCTGCGGCAATTATACGGTCGATATTGAGGTAACTCTTGGAGGGTTCCGACTCTCCCAGCAGGATTGCCTCATCCGCCTCCAGGACATGGGCTGCTGCGACGTCCACCTCTGAGTAGACGGCGACCGTGTGGATCCCCATTTCGCGGCAGGTCCTCATGATCCTGACCGCTATTTCACCTCTATTGGCAATCAGTACTTTGTTGAACATTGTGTTGTCTCGGGCCGTCTAATTTGAATCTCTCGGGCATTGACTAAATCGTAACAATTTAGCGTTACGAAAGACTTCTAACCTGTGGCGCGGGCGATGACACCTTTTCTTTCGTTCCAAGATTCCCGACCTGCTCACCCGCGCAAGTATTTTCGATGCTTCAGAATTCGTATTTTTTCAAAACGCTAAAGTGTGACAATAAATCTAATTGTTGACGCTTTCGGAAAAGCCCTAGATACAAGGCGCGCAAATCTTTTGGCATGAGGCGTACTAATAGCTACGCCGTAATGGCAGAAGATGCAGCGCAACGCCGTAGATGTGGTTTTTGCGGAAGCGTTATCACATCCTGAATGTTCCATACCCATACCTATCGTCCCTCAGCGGGGCATTCAGCGCCGCCGAGATGGCAAGCCCGAGCACATCTCTTGTCTTGGCGGGATCAAGGATCCCGTCATCCCACAGGTTTGCGGTTGAATAGTAGGCATTCCCCTCCCGTTCAGCCGAGGCGATGATCGGCCCCTTTATTTGAGAAACCATTTCTTCGGGCAGGGGCGGCTGCCCTTCCCGCGCAAGTTGATCATTTTTCACAGTTATCATAACACCTGCCGCCTGCTCTCCTCCCATGACCCCAATTTGGGAATTGGGCCACATCCACAAAAAGCGAGGAGCGTAAGCGCGGCCGCACATGCCATAATTGCCCGCGCCGAATGAGGCCCCGATAATGACGGTAAATTTGGGGACCGTAGCAGTGGAAACCGCATTCACCATTTTGTGCCCATCTTTGGTAATCCCTCCGCGCTCGTACTCTTTCCCTATAATATAGCCGTTGATGTTCTGGAGGAACAGAAGGGGAATACCGCGCTTGTCACAGAGCTGGATGAACTGCGTGGCCTTGAGAGAGCTGTCAGAGAAGAGGACCCCATTATTACCTAAAATTCCCACCGGATAGCCATGTATGTAAGCCCAGCCACACACAATAGTCGGGCCGTAGAGGGTCTTGAACTCGAGGAATTCGCTCCCGTCGACCATTCGGGCGATGACTTCACGAACGTCATAGGGGGTCGTGAGGCTCACGGGAACAATGCCGTAGATCTCCCTGGGTTCGTAAAGTGGGGGCCTTGGTTCCCTGAGTCCGATATCTGTCTTCTTATGAGGGGGGAGGTTTTTGACGATCTGGCGGATGATTTCGATGCAATGGGCATCATCATCCGCGAAATAGTCTGAAACCCCGGACTCCCTGCAGTGTACATTGGCCCCACCAAGTTCATCGGCGGTGACCTCCTCACCCGTGGCCGCCCTGACAAGGGGAGGGCCGCCCAGGAAAATGGCCCCGGTGCCTTTGACATGGACGACCTCGTCGCTCATGGCCGGGATATAGGCAGCCCCGGCTGTACACAATCCCATCACCCCACAGATCTGGGGAATTCCCATCTTTGACATCACAGCCTGGTTGTAAAATATCCGGCCACCGTCATCAGCGTCAGGAAAGATTTCAGACTGGAGAGGCAAGTAGGCGCCACCAGAGTCTACCAGATAGATAATTGGAAGGTGATTTTCCATTGCAATTCTCTGGGTCCTGATCCCTTTCTTGACCCCCATGGGGTAGATTGTTCCGCC
>DATKYC010000397.1:0-3969 GCA_035528695.1 Acidobacteriota bacterium
AGACGATCGATGAGTCGGATATCTCCTCATTCATGATTGCGTTCGAAGAGGCCTATGACAACTTGTACGGTAAGGGCACTGGATGGAAAGAAGCAGGTGTCGAAGTGATCAACTTTCGCATTGACGCCATAGGATTGATGCCGAAACCAACCCTCAGGAAGTTTCCTCTCGTAGGGGGTGACCCAAGGGAAGCCCAGAAGGGTATGAGGTCGTGCTACTTCTCAAAGGCTGAAGGTTTTGTCCCTACTCCCATTTACGATGGTCAAGTCCTTTCGCCCGGCATGAGCATAAAGGGGCCCGCAGCGATCGAGATGAACAGCACATCCGCAATTGTGAACCATAAGCAGGAAGTCTACGTGGACGAGTACTGCAATATTATCATCCATCAACTTTAGGAGGAACGGATGAGTGGTCTTAGCCCCGTTACGATGGAAACAATAAAGAACCGGCTTATTGCTATAGGACGAGAAATGGTGTCCACGATGGTGCGTACAGCCGGAACCCCTATTTACGCAGAGATCAAAGATTTTTCGTGCGGTTTATTCGATTACCAGGCCCGTCAAGTCGTATATAGCGGCATGGCCATTACCCATAACCTGGCCATACACAACCTAGTCCAGACCTCTATCCTCAGACACGGCGAAGACCCTGGTATCTTTGACGGCGATATCTTTATCGGTAACGACCCTTATTTAGGAGGCGGCATTCATGCCATGGAATTGGGACTGGCTTCTCCCATCTTTGTGGATGGCGAGATAGTTGCTTGGTCCGGCTCCATAGCCCACCAGCTCGATATCGGCGGCATGAATCCAGGCGGGTTTTGTATGGATGCCATCGACTGCTTTCAAGAAGGCCTCAGGCTGCCTCCTGTGAAACTCTATCAAAAGGGTGAGCTTCAGCGGGACATCTGGGATATACACCGCAACAACGTCAGGCTCCCCGAGAAGATCAGTATGGAATTGAAGGGTCAGATTGCTGCTAATAATGTGGCCAAAAAGAGGCTCAAGGAATTGGTAGAAAAATTTGGGGTTGAGACCTTCCGAAGGGCCTGTGATGCTCTGATCGATCTTTCCGCCAAAGTTACGGAAGACAGGATAAGGCAGATTCCTGAAGGAGTATACGAACATGTGGATTTCGCGGAAGTCGAAGGGATTGGAGACGGACTGTTTACCATCCATTGTGACTTAACTGTGAATGACGGGAAGTTGACTTTTGATTTCACGAGGGATTGTCCACCACAGATACCTAAATTTGTCAACAGCACCAAGCTGGTTGTAAAGGGAATGGTTTGTTCGTTTATTATGCCGCTTCTGTGCTATGACGTGCCATGGAATGAAGGGTGCACCTACCCCATCCGGATCGTTACAATGCCTGGCACCATTCTTGATGCCCAACCACCCGCCCCTTGCAGTTGCCCCCATGTCAGTTTTCGTGCTGCTGATGCTGCTTTGGGTGCCCTCAACAAGGCACTCGTCCATAGTCCGTTGAAGGATCGAATGTTCGCCTGCTGGACGTCGAGTCCACCTGTGGCACTGGGTATAGCGCCGGATCCAACTGGGCGTCATCCTATTCCCATACCGCTCCTTGAGGGCATGGCCGGTGGTGGAGGCGCTTTCGGCATGCAAGACGGATTGGATGTGGGCGCGTCAATTTCTATAATGGAGTATTCCATGGGGGACGTGGAAACACAAGAAAACGCCTACCCTATCATTTACCTCACTCGAAGGTTTCTTAGGGATTCAGGTGGCCCTGGTCGGTATAGGGGGGGCGTTGGCTCCCTTATGGCCCTTGCTCCCCATAAGACCATTGGCCTGAAGCTCTTCTTGGTAGAAGATCGCCGGTTAATCCCCAGCCATGGGTGCCTGGGGGGATATCCAGGGGCATCAAACTGCTGGTGGGTGGGAAGAAATATGGATATATCCAAAGCAATACGTGAAGGGCTGGGGGATCCTGAACAGGTTTTGCCCAAACTCGAGATTGTACCGCCCATCGCGACCGTCGACGTGGGGCCTGAGGATGTCTTTGTCCTTGCTTCGAGCGGAGGTGGAGGATTCGGGGACCCGCTAAATCGGGATCCAGTAAAAGTGGCCAGAGACGTTCGGTGGAGTTTCGTGTCCCCCCAAAAGGCCAGAGAGATTTACGGGGTGGTCTTTGAGCCGAAGACGTGGGAAGTGAATGAGGAGCAAACTAAGTTGGAAAGGGACAAAATCAGGGGCGGTCGCGCGCCAAATGCGTTTAACGTGAAATCCGATTCGGTGCTGTCCGACAACGACTACGTCATTTTGGAACATTCCAAAGCAGGGATAAGCTATTCCTGCGCCCGTTGTCAGCAGAGATTGTCTTCCTTAGATGAAAACTGGAAGTTAATAATAGGCCATGAGGATATGCGTATGGATGCGATGGGGATGCGTATCCCAGGGGATGAGAGGGTCCTTCTAAGGCAGTATTTCTGCCCGAGCTGTGGGCATCTATTGGACAGCGAGGTAACAATTAGCACTTCAGGGCCTTTGTGGGACTTTAGGCCGATCAATTGACAGGGATCGAAAAACGCAATTAAGGAGTAAAGATGGAAGGAAAACCGTATAGGCTTCTTGAGCCCTTCAAATTAGGGTCCATTACCTTGAGGAATAGAATTGTGTTGGCCCCGATGGGCAGCTATTTGGTGTCGGCCGACGGTTCGACCAATAAGACGCTGATTGATTACTACACCAGATATGCGAGAGGCGGTGTAGGCATGGTTATTCCCGAAGGACAACACATAGACGATAAAGAGAGCGCCGTCTTAGCAAATTGCCTTGCCATTTATAATAATCGCTATCTTCCAGGTCTGAACGAATTGGCAGAATCGGTTAAGGACCAGGGGGCGGCCATTATAGCCCAGCTGGGCCATGCTGGGCACCAAACTAGACCTGAAAACATCCACGGTTTACAGCCGGTGGCGCCTTCTCCTATTGCCAACCAGTTCATCGGGATTGTTCCCAAGGAACTGGATCAAAAAAAAATTAGCGAAATCCAAGACAGCTTTACCGCCTGTGCAGTGCGAGCTCAGACAGCAGGGTTTGACGGGGTCGAAATTCATGGAGCTAATGGATACCTTTTGACCGAGTTCTTATCTCCACGGTTAAATATCAGAAAGGACAAGTATGGCGGTCCCGTTGAAAACCGGGCTCGAATGGCTTTGGAAATTTATGAAAAAATAAAGTCTAATACCAAACCCGGGTTTATTGTCGGCTACCGGATTTGCGCTGATGAGCGTATACCAGGGGGTATTACTCCTGAAGATATAATCGCCTTTGCCCAGATGCTGGAAAGGGTAAGCATCGACTACATAAGCGTGACTTCGAGCACCTATGAAAGTATGGTCTATGGTGTACCCCCTATGTATGTGCCTCGGGGAAGCAACCTCCACCTTGCCGAGATGATAAAGAAGGCGGTTAACGTTCCGGTAATATGTGCCGGCGGCCTCGACGTGGAAATCGCTGAACAGGCTATCGTCAAAAAGAAAACCGACCTCGTGGCCATAGGGCGTGGACTCATTGCAGACCCTGAGCTCCCCCAGAAATTGATGGAAGGGAGAGTAGAGGATATTCGGCCCTGCATAAGGGGTAACCAGGGATGCATGTCTCGAACCATTGCTGGCGTAGCCCTGTCCTGCGAGGTGAATCCAGGGATAGGGAAAGACGCCAACATGAGCGTCACCCCCGCCCAGAACTCCCAAAAGATTCTGGTCGTCGGCGGTGGTGTGGCTGGTATGGAGGCAGCGCGCCTGGCAGCTGAACGGGGTCATAGAGTTACTCTTGTGGAAAAGGAAGATGAGCTGGGCGGTCACCTCCTGGAAGCCTCGGCCCCTGCTTTTAAACAAGACCTCAGGCCCTTGTTAACATGGCTGAAGACACAGCTTCATAAGCACGGGGTTGAGTTGCGTTTACGGACTGAAGCAACCCCTGATTTTGTAAAGACTGAAAACCC
>DATKYC010000398.1:0-3166 GCA_035528695.1 Acidobacteriota bacterium
TGGGTGAAGGGTTCAAGGTTGCCATGACGGCATTAGACCGGGGACGTATCAGTGTGTCAAGCGGTGCCGTAGCGGTTGCCCAGGCCTGCCTTAATGCATCGGTTAAATATGCGAACGAAAGGTCCCAGTTTGGCCAGCTCATCGGGCAGTTCCAGATGGTCAAGTCGATCATCGCGGAAATGGTAGCAAATATTGAGGCCGCACGCTACCTGACCCGCAGGGCCGCGTGGCTTAATGACCAGGATCGGCCTTTCAGCAGGGAAGTGGCTATTGCCAAATACTTTGCTGGTGAGGTGGCTGTCAAATGTGCCGGATGGGCCATGGAGATCCATGGAGGCATGGGGTATTCCCTGGAAATGCCGATTGAGAAATACTATCGTGACTCCAAACTCTACCAGATTGGAGAGGGCACGGCAAATATTATGAAACAGATAATCGCAGACGATGCCCTGGGATATAAGATTGCCAATCGGCCTCGAACGAAGGTGCCGAGCCAGTTTATGGACCTGGAGTAAGATTAGGGCCGAAGCACCTTGTCAAAACTTGATAAACTAGTGGAGCCCCACGGGCTTGCCCGTGGGGCTCCACTGGCTCTTTGGTTTTCTCAGCCTTACAGCGCTCTTTATTACCGCTCTGGGCTAATCACCGCCAATAAAATAACCTTCGGGGTCAAACGCCCTGAGTGTCACCAGCTCTTCTAATGACGGTGCTGGTTCCTCTTTAAGTTGTGGCCATGTCTTGAGTTCCCAGCTACAGTTCTCGCGTATTTGTTTAACTACATCCTGGGAGTTAGGAACCTTTGGGTTTGGGAAATAGGTGGTCAGGACGAATTTGCCATCTATCCTCTCGAAAATGCCCATATCAGAAACTATCACCGTCGTGTTATGGCCAGGGCATGTGATATAGGAAACCTCTGGCACAAAACGGTTGGCGGCCTGGGGAATTACCACAAGGACTTCGTTGGCGTTTGTGGCGTCGTTCCCGCCACCCGAGCCAATAACATACGAAGTATCAGAGAGCTTTGTGGAGTTGAGATTGCCATACTGGTCGATTTGTGCCGCGGATAAAATGCTCATATATTTTTTCTTGTGATTGCCGCCTATAAATACCCCGTACGCATTTAAGCCATTGGTGAGCATCCTGGCACTCATTATCGTGGGCAGGCTGCACAGTTGCGGATCACCAGGGCAGGGTGAGAACCCGTAAATCCCTGAACCGATCCAGAGGTTCATGTCATAGTTTTCTTTCCTTAGATCATAGTAAGCCACCCATCCTGGTAGACCCGAAGTGCCTATTCCACAAAGTACGCCGTCATAATTGTTTTTCAGGACGAGCTGTTTTGTTTTTCTTGCGGCAGCAATAACCATCATCTCGCGCGAATTGTATTCTGGGCTGTAGGACAATGCCTTAATATCCAGGTTGTCTCTCCAATCCTTCTTCGTTCCCTTTTCCTTAAGAAATGAGATCTTCTCACTGCCCAATTTTCCAAGGTATACATCATGCGTCGGGCAGTCCAATACCCAATCTCTTATCCAATTGTCAAGGCCCTGAGTATCTCGCGAGGCGCCTCTGCGCCCTTTTGTGAACTCATAATCTTCTGCATAAGGCTTAAATTGTTTGATACCATAATCGGTTACCATCCCCTGGGGATGTGCGCCAAGGCGGGCCAATGACACAGAGTTTACGATACCCGCGGGAATGCTAACCAAGGCTGAGTGCTCCCTTATGAATTCTGTGGAAACAATTTGTTCAACAGTGACTATCACACCATTCTTGCTTGCCTTCGCCCCATGATTGTATTCGCCGCTAATTGCACAGGGAGCTACGATAGTATTCCCGGCAGGGTCAGCTGCCCAGCCATGGACTAAGGCGATATCCGGCTTAAGCGCTTTCATTAGGTTAACCGGTTTCTCGTCTCCAAAAGGATCTGGTATCTGGCAAAAGGAATCTTTGTTTTCCTGGGCCATGCTGCTGCCACCGATGGACTTGGTAGGAATAAAGGGAATGTCAAGCGCACCGGCCAGCAATCGCTGATTGAGAGTGCAGAGGCTCCAGTTTTCGATATGAACGGACTTGTTTTTAAAGGCATTACGAATTACAACGCTTGGTCCTGAGGTAGGAAAAAATTCTGTGCAGGAAGTGGTCACGATATTCTTCACAAGTCCGCAATGGACAAGATTCAAGGCCTGCTCCATAACAAACAGCATGACTATAGTGAAGTCGGGGTGACTACCGTTGAATTGTCTAATGAGTTCACAAATTGCGGCATTAGTCCTCTCGCCCAGATATAGATTCATGCCAGGCTTCACATTGCGCCTTATCGCTTCAGCTAAATCAAGAACCTTGTTTTTGCCCTCATACTCTTTCAAAGTAAAGGTCTTGTCCAAGAAATCATCCCATTTGTTATTCCCCACTTTTCCCTCCTATCCTTGCATGTCCGGAATCTGCAGGCATTCTTGCGCGCTCCGATCACCCTGAGATATTATCTCACCTTCTCTGCTTGTTTCCCCCGAAATTCTCCAATGGTTCTTAGCAAAGAGAAATCTTATAAGTCAAGCGCATTTTAGGATAACAGGTTATTCGTTCACCCTTTACAAGGCCCACAGAAATTGATAGCTTAGGCCCCCATGCCACCGCAATCCATCGGATATTAAAGTGGGGTAATCCGACTGGCATTAGGTAATACTTATTTGTAAGGTAATGTGCGATTATGGTAACAGTTTAGCTCTTTTCAATTTTACAGAGTTGGTTCATGGGTCCATTTCCGGAGTGACTGGCGGGAGGCCTTCGTCATTTCAATAAGTTACCCAATGGGGGACCCCCTGGCCCCGAGCGAATGCGAGGGGAACAGGGAGGGGGGAGGCATCACCCGTTGGGTAACTTCATGAAATGACCAGGCCGTGAGACTTGGAACGGAGGAAATGGAACCATGAAACGACGAACGCGGGTTGCTATTTTCAAAGACCTAAATTAATATCATTAATTGACTTTGCTGCCCGGAATAGAAGTACTGTCAGGGACCACCAGATGAAGGCCGGATCCGTCCTCTGCCGCCAGCAGCATGCCTTTCGACTCGATGCCCATGAGCCTGACCGGCTCCAGGTTTACCACGAGCACTACCTGCTTTCCCCTGAGGCTCTCTTCGGTGTAGTGACCGGCAAGTCCG
>DATKYC010000399.1:0-5063 GCA_035528695.1 Acidobacteriota bacterium
AATGGTTTCACGGGAGAGCGAGATGGGATTAGCACGGTTTTCGGCAGCATTGCCGGAGAATTCTTCGACATAGAAAAGGCCCTGGGGGATATTGGTCGGCGATGGGAAATCACACGGGGGTACCATAAACTCTATGCTTGCGCCCGCTGTATCCATCCTGCCCTCGATGCCCTGACTACCATCACAAAAGAGCATGATATTGCCCTAGAGGAGGTTGAAAGGATTGACGTATCCACCTTTGCCATGGCGGCCACTATGAACAACATCTCACCGGAGAATCCACTAGCTGCAAAATTTTCAATACCCCATGCGCTGGCGTCTTGCCTGGTTCTGCATGAGACTGGCATTGCCGCCTATGGTGAGTTAGCCGTGCAAGATCCGAGGATAAGGGATTTGGCGGCAAAGGTGACGGTACGAAACGATTCGGAACTGGACGCACGTACGCCGGCGGAACGACCGGCCGTGGTTCGGGTGCACTTACATGATGGCAGGACACTGGAAAGGACGGTACGACTTCCCCAGGGCGAGCCTGATACGGAACCCCTGAGCGACGATGCACTCGGCAAGAAGTTCCTGAAACTGGCCTCCAGCTCACTCGGCTCTGATACGGCTCAAACCTTGCTTAACAAGTTATGGCAGATCGAGACCCTACCGAACATCCGCGAGTTCACGGCCCTCTGCAAGGGGAGCAAAGAGTGAGCAACAAGGTGTTTAAAGGTACAATTCAGGCGGAGGCTTCGGTTACTTTCTCGGCAGATCCGCATACTGAGTAACTCCCCGAATTCTGACTAATCGAGCAATTCTGTATATTGGCTCGGCCGTCTGTCCCTCCAGTAAGGAATTCTTTTTCTTGCTTCTACGACCTCATCTAGATCAATCTCGGCCTCAACGACCTCTTCCATATCGGGGGAACCTGTTACCAGTATCTCACCTCCTAGCGGATGGATAACCATAGATCGGCCCGTATTTTCCCTATCTCCCTCAGTTCCTGCTTTATTGGGAATGCACACGTAAAATCCATTCTCATATGCCCGACTCTGCACCAGTCTTCCCCATACCTTGATGCGATAGGCCTGTCCGTAGGTGGCATAGTTTGTGGGATTGAACACAATATCCGCCCCCTTAAGCCCGAGAATTCTATACCCTTCAGGAAACATCCGGTCATAGCAGATTTGGACACCTATGCGAGCACCCACTCCCTTCAGATCAAAGGTCGGGAATCCTAGATCACCGGGGGTGAAGTAAAGTCTTTCATAACTTCCTGTTCCGCCTGGAAGGTTGCTCGGAAAATAAGCCGGGATGTGCACCTTACGATACTTACCGACAACCGCTCCGTCGCTATCGAAAACAAGGGCGGAATTGTACCGTTTGATACCGTCCCGTTCAGCATAGGCCAAGATTAGAGCCATATTGTTTTTTTTTGCTTCCTCAGTAAGCGGCTCAATTAACGGAGAAGGCAGGGCGTCGAAAAGGTAATCGTTGTTTCGAATTAATTGTCTACAGAAAAAAGGCGTTAGGCAGAGTTCAGTTGTGCAGGCTATATTCACCCCCTGCCGAGCGGCATCTTTGAGGAGCTTCAAGAGCCTTTCAACCACCGCTGCTTTATCCTTTTCAGCCGTCTCTGGGTCAACTTTAGCCGGGCCTGATAGTTGAAGGGCCGCAACCTTTATTTTTCTGCCCATACGCAATCCTCCCAATTCAAGTTCTCATTTATTGCAAATAATTACCCTGGCTCTTTTCGAGTAGAAGTAATTATCGGTTCGTGTTTAGATTGGCGATACAGGTCCGAGTTCACTATGTGCGTGAATATAAGCGGCGCCCAACTCCCTCGTCTTTCCTGATTCAGCTTGGTATTTGTACGCCGTTCTTTATGGCAAATTCTCTGAATTTTACCCCTAGTTCCATAGCCTGGTCATAGGAGTCCTCGATGGTTATGCTTTTGCAATCCACATTGAGCATTTCTTTGAAGGTTGTATAAGCTTCTTCGGTCACGACAACATCTCCATTGTCTCTAATTTCCTGAATTCCATCGTATCGTTGAGCTTCCAGCATAATATCTCTAGCCTGTTTGACGGTCATGCCTTTCGGTGGAATGACCTCGGCGCCTTTCCTGCTTAGTCTCACTGGATAACCGCCTTCAAGTCCCTGTGGCCCCGGTGCGTGGGTAAGCTCACCGGTATCATTGAAGATGGCCAGAATGTTTTTCAACGATGAGGCGGCTACCACAAACTGACCATGACGACCGGCAGGTCTCATAGCACGTTTGGGAAGTTCGGCAACGAATTGCTTCATATCACCGAGTTCTTCCGTAACATCCTCCTTTCTTACATACACCTTCAAATAGTGGGGGGCTTCATATCCAGTTCCAGTCCGACACCAATGATAACAGTGGTAATGATGGGCAATCATCTCAATATCTACATTTGCCATGGGAACACCTAGTCGTTCTGAGGCCGCTTTTTTGATGTAGGGAACGATCAAATCCATGTTTCCAATGCCCACGGTCGGAGCTAGGCCGATCTTTGCTAAGCTCGGGTTGGTCGCGTCAGGGAATGACGCGTTAATAACATACGTTTTGATACCGGACATTTCCACCGCCGACATAAGCTTGGTAGTCAAGGCCAGATGCATGGATACCCAGGGCCCAAGGCCACACTTATGTTTATACAACTTGGCATTTACCTCAGGGGGAAGTTCATTTACAACCCACCACGACTGAAGTGTGGTTGCATTATAGATAATTGTGGGATTAATTCTATTAAGTATTTCTGCAGTCATCTCAACATCGAGCAGGTCAATGTGGTAGAATTTGATATCCGGGTATAGTCCCATATAGGATGCACCTAGGATAGCGCTATTTGTTTTCCTAAATCCCCAATCTTCGTTGGAGTCGGCTGTAACGATGGCACAAATTCCCGGTATTCTGCATAGATATTCCAGGACAATTCCACCTAACTCACCCATTCCAATAAGTATGATCTTTTCCCGTTCTCTCATGGTAGCTCTCCTTCTCATGTGGTTTCTTCTTATATAGTTTCACATCCCAGAATATTGTTGGTAATCCAAAACCTGCTATTCACACAGGACCATGAGGCGGCATGAGCAACGCTTCAACAGCTTGGAAATGATCGACGCCAAGCCATTAGGTATACTATGGTATTGCCACGACCCGATGAACAGTATCCGGAAGAGGGTCATTGATCTCAGATCCCGCTCCTGCTCATATATCGATTCCTCGGGATATATGTTCCGAAACCTGACTTTCCGACAAACTGCCCGTTGTCAACGACAACATTGCCCCTAATCACCGTATAGGTGGGCACATATTTAACGACGTGCCCCTCATAAGGGGTATACTCTGCAGCGGAGGCCAACCTCGTTGCAGCAATCTCAACCGGGGTCACGGGATCAACTACGGTCAAATCCCCGTCAGATCTAGGGATGAAGGAACCCTTGGAAGGGGCCAGACCGAAAATAGTCGCTGGAGCAGTAGTTATCTTCTCCACGAGTACTTCTAAAGGCAGTCCTCGCTTTACACCCTCTGTCAGCAGGATGGGCACCAAAGTTGCGATGCCTGGGAATCCAGACGATGCCTGCCAGATGTCTCCCTCCTTGGCCGTATAGTGTCGGGGGACATGGTCAGAGGCGATAACGTCGATAGTCCCATCAGCGACACCTTCCCACAAGCTTTCCACATCGTCTGGATGTCTCAAGGGTGGACTGATCTTCCCTGCGGGAGAGGGAGCTGTTTCACAGGTGAGGGTCAAATAGTGGATGCAAGTCTCCGCAAAGACTTTGCCGGGTCGGCGCACCTTTGCCCTCCGTACCATATTCAGGGCCTCTCGGCATGTCACGTGGACCACGTACAGGGGAGAATCGACCTTTTCTGCCAGATACAATACTCGCTGCGTAGCATCAGCCTCTACGAAATCAGGCCGAGATCTTTCCCAATCTTTCAAACTGCCCTCTCCATCGCGTTCTACTTCTGGCCGTAACATCCAGAACAATTCCACATTCTCCGCGTGGACACACGGGATTACACCTGGTAAGGTAGCGGCAGTTCGCAGGAGCTTTAAGAGGAATCCATCATCATTGCCCGGGATTCCTAGGTGGGCCCCTTCCTCGCCTCGATAGACCATAAAGAATTTGAAAGAAGGCACATGGAAGCGGTCTATGACTTTTGCCAGCGCTTTGATCTGGACATCGGTCATAATACAGGGATGCAACCCAAAGTCGCTGCAAGCGCGCTCCTGGCCTGTTGCAATTTCCCGCTCCAAAGCCTGAGCCAGATTCCCTGGGTCCAAGAGGTAAGACAATGTGGTAGTAACTCCTCCCAAGCTCGCGCTTCGGGTTTCGGTCTCATAGCCAGTCTCCCCCAGGCCTATGGTGATATGAGTATGGGCGTCTACTACGCCAGGGAGGACTATTTTTTCCGAGACGTCCAGTACACGGCTAGCATCTGGACGCTGGCCTGGCTCGAAAACCCCGAGCACCTTCCCCTGATGAATAACGACATCCATAGCACATACGCCATGTCCAGGTATTACGACCTGGCCACCTCGCACCCATAGATCAGATTTCATTACTGGCCTCCCTTCGAAATTGCCATTAAGAACCTTAACATCGTTTCAAGGAGCGCGTCAAACTGAGGCCTCGTTGAGTTTCTATGGTTGGCGCATTCCCGTTTTTCCATTACCCGAAGGCCTGTGAGCCAAGTTTTGCTCTCAGCTCTTTCATCACCTCTTCGGAGCTTCGTACTTTTCCGAACAGCCTCTGGAACGTAACCAGGGTTGCCTCATGATATTCAGTCTTGGAGGCCCCGCAGGCATCATCGATTAATACACACCGAAATCCCCTATCTGCCGCCTCACGGGCCGTGCTTTCCACGCACATGTTGGTCGAAACACCAGTGAAAAGCAGGTATCTTAGGTCTCTCGTCCACAGGATGGAATCTAAATTCGTTGAACTAAAGGCACCTATGGTTGTCTTGTTGATAACCGTTTCTCCCGGTTCTGGCTTGATTTCTTCTAAGACATTGTTTTCGGGTGTTCCCACCCTATTGT
>DATKYC010000400.1:0-2064 GCA_035528695.1 Acidobacteriota bacterium
AGGATGGGATGTGGCTATAATCGACGATAAGGGGCAAGAGCTTCGCAGGGGCGAGGCCGGTGAGATTGTTGCTTTCAGCTCGTGGATTATGCCCGAATACTATAAACTCCCAGAAAAAACCGCTGAGGCAATCTGGCTTGACAAGCAGGGGAGAACGTTTCTCAAGACAGGTGATATGGGAAAGCTCGATGAGGACGGGTTCCTGTACATACTGGACCGGAAAAAAGACATGATCATATCTGGAGGAATCAATATCTTCGCCAGTGACATCGAAGACGTATTGACCAAGCATCCAAAGATTAGGGATGTAGCCGTGATCGGCATCCCTCACCCAAAATGGGGAGAGACGCCTATGGCCCTGGTGATTCTGAAGGAGAGAGCATCGGCTTCAGGAGAGGAAGTGATGGAGTGGGTTAATCCTAAATTAGCCAAGTATCAAAGGATTTCCAGATTGGAATTTCGTGAAACGGACTTCCCAAGGAATGCCCTGGGAAAAGTTCTAAAAAGAGAATTGAGGGAGCCTTACTGGAAGAACGAGTGATCTTTGCAGTTCCGGATCGAGAAAGGTGATGAAGTGAAAAGAACTTTTTTCTTAGCTTTCACCCAGAGGCAGGGTATGTCATAAAGGCCCCTGTCGATAATCGGCTGCATAGGCGAATCAAAATTTTATAAGGGCGGTGGGATGGATCTTAAAGAATCGTATCATGAATTCATGAAAAAGCGGTCTGATCTGGAAGAGTTATTCAAAAAGCCGGAGCCGTTGGAGCGGGTCATTTTCAAATGTAACCCGGACATCCCATCCCATGTTATTCTCTTATTTAGTTCAAATGAGGGACTGGGTCAAGGCTGACTTCCATCTTCTATCATTTCTGATTATGACAAACATCATATTGTTTTCAATGGGCAAAGGAGACCAGAAAAGGAGATGATAACATGCTAGCGCTTGGAAAGACATATGAAAAGGTATATAACTCTTTCAGCTGGGAGATTCCGGAGTTTTATAACATCGGTGTTGACATATGCGACAAGTGGGCACATCAAAGGTACCGCCTGGCCTTGATCTTTGAGAATGAAAAGGGGCAAGTTCAACAATATACCTTCTGGGACCTGAAAAGACTGTCAAACAGGTTTGCGAATGGCCTGCAGGCGCAAGGGATAAAGACAGGGGACCGGATAGGTATCCTGCTGCCTCAATCCCCTGAGACCGCAATTTCGCATATTGCCATATATAAGGCCGGTGGAATTGCGATCCCTCTTTTTACGCTTTTTGGCACTGACGCTCTTGAGTACCGGCTGTCTAACAGCCAGGCCAAAGGAATTATTACGGATGAGGCTAACCTCCCCAAGATTTTGGAGATATGGGAAAGGCTTCCAGACCTTAAAGTTCTCATCGTAACAGGCGGTGAAAAGCAAGAAAGGGTGCTGGATTTTTGGGACTTGATTGAAAAGGGGTCTGCTGATTTTAAACCTGTTATAACAAAAGCAGATGATCCGGCCCTGATCATTTACACATCAGGCACCACCGGTCCCCCCAAAGGCGCCCTGCATGCCCACCGAACCTTGTTGGGACATCTTCCCGGTGTGGAGTTTCCCCACAATTTTTTCCCTAAAGAGGATGATCTGTTCTGGACCCCGGCTGACTGGGCATGGATTGGCGGGCTTATCGATGTCCTGTTCCCCAGTTGGCACCACGGAATCCCGGTAGTTGCCCACCGCGCAAAGAAATTTGACCCGGAGGAGGCATTTCACCTCCTGGCAAAGTATAGCATCCGTAATGCCTTTATGCCGCCGACAGCGCTGAAAATGATGCGCCAGGTCAAAGACCCGCATAGTCGACATGATTATCACATGCGAACCATCGGGAGCGGGGGGGAGACGTTGGGTGAAGAGCTCCTTGATTGGGGCAAAGAAGTGATGGGCTTGACCATAAACGAATTTTATGGCCAGACTGAATGCAATTTGGTGGTGGGGAGCTGTTCAGAGGTCATGGAAACCAGACCCGGTTCAATGGGAAGGGCAATACCCGGGCACACCGTTGGGGTGTTAGACGATTCGGGGATGCCT
>DATKYC010000401.1:0-3032 GCA_035528695.1 Acidobacteriota bacterium
TTCAATTTTACAGAGTCGGTTCATGGGTCCTTTTCCGGAGTGACCGGCGGGAGGCCTTCGTCATTTCAAGAAGTTACGCAATGGGGGACCCCCTGGCCCCGAGCGAATGCGAGGGGAACAGGGAGGGGGGAGGCATCACCCCTTGGGTAACTTCATGAAATGACCAGGCCGTGAGACTTGGAACGGAGGAAATGGTACCATGAACCGACGAACGCAGGTTGCTATTTTCAAAGACCTAAATTAATACGGAATATGAATAAATTCATACTAGTAAGTTTGTCCGCCCTTTTTTTATGCGTGGGTTGTTCCAGAGGAAGACCCTATCTTGGCACTGCCACCCATGTTCCTAAGAAAACCATGGTCCTACCTGAAAAAGGGGCGGACCCCACCCTGAGGCCCTATGTGGTGAACGGGGAACGCTACTATCCGATCCCGGATTTAGAAGGATTTGTGCAGTCCGGGAAGGCATCATGGTATGGGAGCGAGTTTCACGGTCGTCGCACCTCTAATGGTGAAATCTTCGATATGAACAAAAAGAGTGCGGCGCATAAGACACTGCCATTAGGTACCTATGTCAGGGTCCTTAATCTGTCCAACAAGAAGGAACTCGTATTGAGAATTAACGACCGCGGGCCTTTTGTGAAGGGGAGGATAATTGATCTGTCACGTGCAGCCGCGAGGGAAATAGGCTTAATCGGCCCGGGTGTGGCCGAGGTAAAGATAGTGGCTCTCGGCAGAGAGGTGGGGACATTGAAGTCACCTCTGGGAGCCAAACCTGTGGTAGAGTTTGATGATATGAACCGGGGTGAGTTTACCCTTCAGGTAGGGGCATTCAAAGAAAAGGATAATGCTCTCAGGCTTGCAGACCGCCTAAGAGTCGTTTTCAATCACGTGGAGCTCTCAGTCTATGATGACAACCTCAAGCGGAGGATTTACCGCGTGTGGGTTTCTAGATCAAAGACCCTGACCAAAGCGGGTGAAATTGAAAGGAAATTAGAGGCTATGGGCTTTGAGGAGGCATTTATCGTGAGCCTTTAGACGCCTGATTAATTCTATTTCGGAGAACACCGGAGGTCTTGAAAACAACGACCTTCCTCGCCCTCAATTGGAGGTCTTCGGTGGTCTGTGGGTTTCTACCCCTCCTTTCTGATTTGTTTCTCACCACGAACTTTCCAAAACCGCTGATGAGGATATTTTCTCCATCTTCAAGGGATTGTTTAATGATCTGAAGAAGCTTTTCGACGACATTACGAGACTGGCTTTTGCCGAGTCCAACCTGATTGTAAATACTATTGATGATTTTTTCTTTCGTCAGTGCCACCTTCGATCCTCCCTATCTCAATCTCATCATGAATTCAAATGTTCCACTCTCGATTTCTTGAATAAGAAATATTACTTATGGCAAAAAAGGTGTCAAGTTTTTTTTAGGTATCCAAATTTTTTCTTTAATTCTTCATTTACGATCCTTGGAACAAGGCCGTTTATATCCCCCCCAAGGCTTGCCGCCTCTTTGATTATCGTGGAGCTGGTATAAAACCACTTATAATCTGTCATCAAAAAGACAGACTGTACCTGTCTGTTCAATTTTCGATTCATAAGCGCCAGCTGGAATTCATATTCAAAGTCTGACATCGCGCGCAGGCCCCGTAAGATAACATTTGAATTTTTTTGGATGACATAATCAACAAGTAATCCATCAAATGTGTCTATCTCGATATTTGATACGCTCTTGACCGATTCCTTGATCATTGAAACCCTTTCCTCCATGGAAAAGAGGGGGGCTTTCTGCGGATTGTTCAAAATCGCAATTATTAATCTGTCAAATATCTTTAAGCCTCGCGTCACGATGCTCAAATGCCCATTAGTGATCGGGTCAAAGGTGCCTGGGTAAACAGCTGTTCTTCCATTCATTGTGAAACCTCATATTCGTATAGCGTGATCTTGGTATCCCCATAGAGACGTGTGTCTATGTTTTTAAGATTACCCAGCGATGCTGGGGGCCTCTCGGTTTTGGAGGATTCAGCCACAACGCGCGATTTTGGCGAGAGGAGATCACTGAAAAGGAGTTCCTTGAGTAAAACCGGGATAAAGTTTTTCCCATAGGGTGGATCAAGGAAAACTAGATCAAACAGTTTATGGTCTGGCGCGTTAGCAAGCTGGATTCCTTTTCTTAAATCTCTTCTCAGTATAACCGCGGAGTCTTGATACCCGCAAAAGGCCAAATTTTTCTCAATAAGCGCGATTGATTGTGGTGAATTGTCAACAAAAAGGGAACAGAGCGCTCCTCTGCTCAGCGCCTCCAGTCCCAAGCTTCCGGTGCCAGCAAAAAGATCAAGGACACTCATCCCTGACAAGTCCTGGCCGAGAATACTGAAAATGGCTCCCCTTACCTGATCAGAGGTGGGCCGAATGTTCAGCCCCTTTGGACCTGCCAAGAGCCGACCTCTCACCTGCCCGCCTGTGATTCTCATCTCCCAGTACCCTAACACCCCATAATCAATTAGGCTTGTTAACGGCCGAAACCTCTTCTGAAATGGGTTTTGCGGTGGCTCGCCTTCTATGAAATTGATAGATGGTTACCACGGGACCTGAGAGGATGTAAATTGACATGATAAAGAACAGCATGATTCTGGGTCTATATGCAATCACGATGAAAATCAAAATGATTGAAACTAACATGTTAAAGGGCTTCTGCTTTTTCAGTTCAAGCTCTTTAAAGCTCGGGTATCGTATGCTGCTCACCATCAAGAACGACAAGATGTACATGAGCGTGATGACCAGTATGTGTCTGGTTTCTGGGAGCCCACCCAAGGCGGTCATAAAGAGAGTCAGAGAGGCAATAAGACCCGCTGCAGCCGGAATAGGTAGCCCTTTGAAGTAAGCAATGTTAAGAATGTCCTTTTGCACGTTAAACCGTGCAAGCCGCAATGCCCCACATATGACGAACATAAAGGCGGCGAGCCAACCCAATCTTCCAAATGGTGCCAGTGCCCACTGGAAGGCCAATATCCCGGGCGCAACCCCGAAGGCGA
>DATKYC010000402.1:0-12996 GCA_035528695.1 Acidobacteriota bacterium
CACCGGGCCACTTGCTGGCTCGTGAACACGGGCTGGACCGGCGGGCCTTACGGTACGGGTTCCCGCATGAAAATCCAGCACACCCGGGCCCTTCTCAATGCGGCCCTCAATGGCTCTCTTGAAGGGGTGGAGATGCGAATCGATCCGCTATTCTCTTTCCTGATCCCGGCACAAGCTCCGTCCGTTCCGTCAGAAATTCTGAATCCCAGAAACACCTGGTCCAACTCGGGGGCCTATGATGCCCAGGCGAAAAAGCTGGCAGGACTGTTTCAGGAAAACTTCGTCCAGTTCGAAGATCAGACGCCAACGGAGGTATTGGGGGCCGGGCCACTGAGAATACAATAACCAGATGCATGGTATCATGTGAGGTATGCAGAACCTACGGAGTGCAAGGGTTGCAGTGTATAGATCAAGAAGGGGCATGTCAAATGAACCGAGGAATGTTGCGATTTATCTGCTGAGGACTCTTCGAGGCGACAATTTGGAGGAGATATAAAAACCATCAATAAAAAAAGGAGGAGACCTATGGATGAATTTAAAGATACCGATCTTGTGTGCATGACGCGGTACTGTCCACACTGCGGAAGCGAATTTTTTTGTCGATCCGACTACGACACGCATAGGGTTTTCTATGTTTCAGAGGGTATGACAGATCCGACTAATACCTGCCCGCATTGTCAGTTTAATCTCCTGCTTCTTCCAGCTGAGGCACTCTTGCCTGAACCTGATAGCGGGAACAAGGCGTTGCCCCGCATGTTAACGGCTGGTACAAAATTGATAGAATCGTTGCGTAGCAAGAATCCTGAAATCTTCAACAGTAAGGCCTCGGCCAGGCGAGCCCTTAATGCCGTGGGGGCGACTATCTTTGATGCACTTTCAACCGGTGAGGGCGTGCGCTGGAGAGGACTTGGAAGCTTCAAGATCCGGCAGCGAAAGCCACAAAAGGGGCGCAATCCGCGGACAGGTGAGGAGCTTCAGATTCCTGCACGAAAAGTGATTACCTTTTCACCTGCGAAGGCACTCAAGCAAAAACTTAACGCCTAATCAACATCTGACATTGAGAGACATGGAGCGGGTCACAGTAAACCTCTGTCATCCCTCTGGAATAAGGGTCGTACATAAGATGATAAATTGACAGAGGAAGTTGAGCATGGTGAACAGTATGCATTCCGAGAATGAAAAGGGGTCATTACTAATCAGCTTCAAAGGCCTTTACCCCAGCTTCGTACACACGGGTAATCTCAGTTAGTGACTCTATATTCCGGCCGGACGCTGCCAAAGCGTCCGCTTGAGCCAGACCATATTGCTTAGCCGTATCTCCTTCTCTGGGGTGGGCCATGACAGTCAAGTCAGCGAGAAGGCGCCGTTCAGCAGCTCGGCTTAATCCCAAATATGGCAGGTTATCATACCACAGGAGTCGTTCCTCAAGGCTGGCGAAGGGATCACGCTGTGTGCTCATAGCAGCGATCTGACCTCCAAGTTGCCCAGCTCGCTTAAATGCCGCGTCAAAGTTGAACCGGGTTGCCGGCAATGGCTCCAAGGCCCGCATCTGCATAATCTGGAAGAAGTGGTAAACTGACCGAAGCCCAGAGACAAGGCCGTTTCCCGTCCCTCCGGCAATGCTGATACCAAATGCCGGTATACCTTGAAGAGGCGCTGATCGGGCATACACCCTGAACATCTTCAGTATGAAGTATTTCACCATCCCACTGGTATCCCACCAATAGACTGGCGTGCCCAAAACCAGCGCGCCGCAGTTGAGGACTTTCTGACTAAGGTGTTCAAATACATCGTCATCATACGTGCACTTCAAATTGGCCTGACACACCCAAGGAAGGCAATCTTTACAGGCCGCCACGACATGATCGGCCATTTGAACCAGCTCGGTGGAGGCACCCGCCCTCGCCGCACCCTCCAGTGAAGCCTTTACCAATTGGCTCGTACGCCCCTCCTTATTAGGGCTGCCAACAAAACCCAAAACGATTCCTTCCGCTCCCATGATTTACCTCCGTACGTCCTTTATCTTCATTAGATAGACAGGCTGCTCAAATACCATATGTTATTAAAAAAGAACAAGGGTTTTTCACATCTTTTGTGGGCCATTTCCCCAATGCAGGCCTTCGGCCGCAACCAAAAAAGGGATCAAATCTACGCTTGACTCTTGCGCGAAAAAGAACACTGAATTCACGATTCAAATAAAGAAAAAAATTGCGAGTTCCAAGTTAAGAATTCCGGGTCCAGATGACAATGGTCAATGAAATACAAACAATCAACCCGCAGCTTAGAACTTTAAATCCGGAGCTGTTCTTTGTTAATTCATGTCCAAAATAAAATTTTTATGCCCATGTAAACTCTAAGCCGAATGGACCGTCTTATATATTAAAGTGGAAGAATAAAAAAGAATCGTTATATTTAAGGCATTCGATAGTGCCTGCACTTCCAGAAAGATTTTAAGGATGTGATCGTTTCAAGGAACAAATAAATATACAAGGAGAAAAGATTATGAACCTGCGTCTTGCGAGGCATTTTTGCTTTTTTGCAACCCTGGCGTTAATCGGGACAGGTTTCAGTTTCACCCTGGTTATGGCCGGGAAGGGGGTTGCATATGCTGAAGAAGGGGTGGAAGTCCTTACGCACGGACCGATACATGAGGCATTTGCTGAAACAGTTGAATTCGATTCCCAGGAGGGAATGCTGGTTCAGAATGCCCCGCCGGAGCCCATTGAAGAATTGCCGCCCGACCAGATACCGGAAGGGGAGGATGTTGAGTGGATCCCCGGCTACTGGGCCTGGGACGATGATATGAATGACTACATCTGGGTGAGTGGGGTCTGGCGTGTCCCGCCTCCGGGTAGGGAATGGGTGCCGGGGTATTGGGTCAGGACCTTGGAGGGATTTCAGTGGGTTTCCGGATACTGGGGCAAAGCCGGGGTGGACGAGACCGAATACCTGCCTGAACCGCCTGCAACGGTTGAATTGGGGCCTAACGCATATGCACCCTCACCGGACTACGGCTGGATACCTGGCTGCTGGATCTGGTCCCGAGGCCGCTATTTCTGGCGGCCGGGTTACTGGGCAAGGATGCAGCCTGACTGGGTCTGGGTCCCTGCACATTATGAATGGACCCCTCGCGGCTACATATTTGTCGGCGACTACTGGGACTACGTTGTTCTCCGCCGTGGTATCCTGTTCGCACCGGTTTACTTTGGTTTCAACATGCGCATGAAGCATGGCTTTCGTTATTCACCATTCATGGTGATCAACCTGGATATATTCTTTGACAGCCTTTTCCTGAGGCCACGCTACAACCATTACTACTTCGGTGATTACTATGACGCCCGTTATTACCAGAGGGGTTTCTACCCCTGGTTCTCTCCCTACGCGAGGCGTCATGGTTACGACCCCATCTACGCCCATCAACGCTGGAAACACCGAAATGATCGTGACTGGGAAAGACGTATTCAGGATAACTACAGGCATCGCCGGGATAACAGGGATGCACGGCCGAGCCGCAGGCTGCTTAGCATGGTTGAAATGAGATCAAAGGGATGGAAAACAAAAGATGGAAGAGACATAGTTGCAAAGCCGCTGGATTCTGTATCAAGAAACAGGGATACTTCGTGGCGATTCAAATCGCTGGGTAAGGACGAGCGAAAGCGTATAGATCAGGGTGAAAAAGATTTCCGCAACTATCGCCAGAACAGGCATGATTGGGAGACTAAAAAGGCAGACAGGCCGGAGGAGAGGTCTTACAGGGGATTTGAACCGGCAAAGGTAAAGACCCCCAGGTCCCCCATTAAGTCCAAATCACGTGTTCAGTTTGAAAAGAAAAAGGCCCCGCCTAATAGATACAAGGCGCCCAAGCCGGATCCCAATGTTGAGCCATTGAAAAGAAGACATGACTACAACAGGAGCGATTTTCGTGAAAAAGATTCCGACAGAGGATGGAACCCTGATGACCGACGAAAAAAGACGGACGACAGAGGGATTAAGACTGACGACAGAGGACAGAGGACGGAAGACGGGCGACGGAGGAAAGAAGCCGCAGGACAGGGGGCGGTATTAATTAAGTGAACCTGGATTCAACCTATAAATATAACACACGATGGTGGTGAAGGGATGAGTTTACTTCATCATGTGATCGCCCGAGGAATCGGGCAGAGAGAAATTTTTGATGATGACCAGGATAGAATTCATTTTATGCAGATTGTGACTATTAGGGTCTGGAAATAAATAACTCATCGTTTTTGCATCCCAGCTTCAGACCATCTTTGGCCGATCCTCAATCGCAAAATCCTCAACGTGGTACGACTACGCTTGCGGTTTTGCTCAATCGGATCGACCAAATCTGCCCTAAATCTGTGCGCCAATTCCAATGAGTTATTGATTTCCAGACCCTTAATGCGAGTGTCTTATGGTTATTTCTAACATTTACTCAGATATACCAAAAGAACTTGCTAACGAATTGTTTGATAAAATTATCCAAAACGGTTCATTCAAACTTGAGCGGATCATATCAAAGGGCCACTCAACGCCAAAGGGTAAGTGGTATGATCAAAGCGAAGACGAGTGGGTTATAGTTCTTAAGGGAAGCGCTGGCATCTCAATTGAAGGAGAAGCGGGAACCGTGGTTTTGAAACCGGGCGTTTACATACATCTACCAGCCCATTTAAAACATCGCGTCGAATGGACTGATCCTGCAACAGAAACCGTATGGCTTGCCCTGTATTATCAAAAATGTGAGTGAAAAAGGGGGCTGGAATCAAATCTTTCATTTTGCCAAATGGGGCCTCTGATCGTTTAACTAAGAGAAATGGCGACCAGAGCAAAATATTGTTGATCTTAGGTGGCAAAATCCCTATTATGGATAAAGTGGCTTGGGCTTGGCCAGGAGGTCACACCATGGAGCGCCCCTCCGAATGTGCAAGTCTTCCTCCTAACAGGACAGTAGTGTTCTATTAGGAGTCCTTGTTATTTCCTCTTATATCCATGAAATTTGAATTTCATAGGGAGCTAACCGATGAAGTGCCCAAAATGCCAGTCTGATAATCCTCAAGATTCTAAGTTTTGCCTTGAATGCGGCCAAAAAATGGAACTTGGCTGCCCTGAGTGTGGTAAGGCTTTACCAATGGGAGCGAAGTTTTGTAATGAATGCGGTTGCAACCTAGAAAAGCCTGGAATAACCCCTCCCATAGATTACACCCAACCAAAGTCCTATACACCTAAATTTATGGCAGAAAAAATTCTGACTACCCGCAGCTCCATTGAGGGAGAGCGGAAGCTGGTGACTGTCCTTTTTGCAGATGTAGCTAACTATACAGCCATATCTGAGAATCTCGATCCAGAAGAAGTTCATCGAATCATGGACGGGTGTTTCAAAATCCTGATGGATGAAATACACAAGTATGAGGGGACGATCAACCAGTTTACCGGGGATGGGGTCATGGCTCTTTTTGGGGCTCCTTTAGCCCACGAGGACCATGCTCAGAGGGCCTGCTATTCGGCCCTCTCCATCCAGAAAGCGATGGTAGAGTATGGGGAAAATATAAAGAAGGACTGCGGAGCGGAGTTTAGAATGCGCATAGGCCTCAACTCTGGCCCGGTGATCGTGGGCTCCATCGGAGATGATCTTCGGATGGATTATACCGCAGTTGGGGATACCACGAATCTCGCTGCTCGCATTCAGCAGGCTGCAAGGCCTGGACAAGTCTGGGTGAGTCAAGAGACGCGTAATATCATCCGGAATTACTTCCAGGATGAAAGGGTCGGTGAGATACCTTTGAAGGGTAAGGCCCAGCCCCATCCGATCTATCGTGTGGTCTCTGAGCAACCGGGAGTGCGCACCCGTTTCGAGGCCGGTCTTGTGCGGGGAATCACCGAACTCGTCGGTCGTCGTCCTGAAATGGAGACACTCCGGTCAGCGTTTGAAAAGGTAAAAAACAATGAAGCCCAAGTGGTCGATTTGGTTGGGGAGGCAGGAGTAGGGAAGAGCCGCCTCGTCCATGAGTTTCAAAAGTCCTTGGGTACCGATGCGACATTTGTCACCGGCGTTTGTCCCCAATACGGCCGTAACATCAACTTTCTTCCAGTGATCGATGTAGTCAAAGAGGGCTTTGGCATCGAGGAAGGGATGGTAGAGAAAGAGGTTGGGAATCGAATCCAGGATAAAGCCATGGAGAGTCTGGCGCCGATGATCCCATTTTACCGGAATCTCCTTTCTCTCAGGGTGGAAGATACCATGTTCAATGCCCTCAATCCCGAGGGCCGTAAGTTTGGACCGTTCGAGGCAGTGAAAAACTTTCTCCTCGCTCTGAGCGAGGAAAAACCGCTGGTCGTTTTTCTGGAAGACGTCCATTGGATGGATAATATCTCCGAAGAATTCTTTGCATATTTTTCCCACTGCATCCTCGGCCACCCGATTATGATGCTTACAAATTACCGCCCTGAGGGGGCGCCTTCTTGGGCACAAGGTGCACATTATCAAAGGCTGGGATTGGAGACGCTCAGTGCCAATTCTTCCGCCCGGCTTGTGCGCAATATGCTCGGTGGACTGGCGTTGGACCCAGAGCTTGAGCAAAAGATCGTGGAGAAGACCGAGGGAAATCCATTTTTCGTTGAGGAGATTGTGAGGGAGCTCCTTGATCGCGGGGACCTTGTGAAACGTGGTGATCAGTACGTTTGCGAGCAACCCATTAATCAGTGTGAGATCCCAAACACTGTCCAGGGTGTGCTGGCAGCTCGAATGGACCGTTTGAGTGAGGATCTTAAACGGACGATGCAGGTGGCAAGCGTTATCGGAAAGGATTTTGCCTATCGGCTCCTGAAGGGCATTATGGAGCTTGGGGAAGAATTGAGGTCTCATTTGAGCAACTTGGTAGGGCTTGAGATTCTTTATGAAAAGGCTCTGTACCCTGAGCTGGAATACATCTTCAAACACGCCCTCACCCAGGAGGTGGCTTACGATAGTTTGTTGAAGCAGAGGCGCCGGGAAATCCACGGCCGCATCGCCCAGACCATCGAACAATTATACGCTGATCGACTTGAGGAGCACTACGAAATGCTTGCGCACCACTATACGCGAAGTGGAGATGCTGCAAAAGCCGTGAGTTATTTGATTTTGGCCGGTGAGAAGTCAAATAGGAATAGCGCCTCACGGGGTGCAGTTGGATTTTTCCGACGAGCTCTTGAAGGCGCGAAAGACGCGCAACTTGCCCTGGACCCTGAAACAGAGGTGCGAGTGCATCAAGGACTGGCGTCGGCCAGCCAAGACATCGGCGACATCGATACGGCAGTGGCAGAATACAGGGAGGCTGTTGAAATCAGTCGACGAAATAATTTTGCCGACCATGAAATGGATAATATGGCCGAACTTGCCTGGTCAATGTGGTGGACGCCTGTGAGGTCTATGAAGGAGGAAGTTCTTAGATTCTATGAACAGGGAATCGCACGAGCCCGAGAGGTTGGGAACAAATCGGCTGAGAGCCGAATTCAAGCGGTTAAAGGTATTTATATCTCTCTCTTGGGTTTGCGATACGAGGAATCGGGCAGTTACTTAGGAAACCAGATAATAGTCGATGCAGAGCGGATGGCCTTGGAGACGGGAGACCAACGGGGGATTTTGCTCAGCCGTGGTTTACGCGCTATATCGGAGAGGTGGCTTGGCAGGCCCAAGAAAACGATCGAGCTGACCGAGGGACTGGTTGAAGCGCTGCGTAGCATATTTAATTTGAACCAGCTTTCTGGCCTTATGTTCATTCGGGGGCTTTCTCTTGCGGAATACGGCAGGATTGAGGATGGTATTGAGCTTCTCAGGGATGGAATCGATATCTGTGAGAAGGTTGGAGGAGCATCTATGCTCGGAAGGCTTTATAACTCCCTGGGTTATTGCTACAGGGAAATTTACCGCCCTGAACAGGCATGGGGGCTCAATTTGCAAAGCGAAGAAGTTGCGCGTAAACTAATGGAACAATATCCGCTGGGTCGCGAAATGGCCGGAGAGGTGGTCGCACAGGCAAATGTCAATCTGATGGAGAATTTGTTTGACCGGGGCAGGCCAGAGGAGGCCTGGCAGCGGATGGAGTCTTTTAAGAAAGAATCTGAGAGCGACGATTATAATCGAACCCGCAATCGTTGGACTGTCAGGATGGACTATCTTGCGTCTCAAATCCTTTTGAGTCGTAACGATGTTGGTCCAGCGGAAGCCCTTATTCAGAGGAACCTTGAAATAACGCGAGGGACACACTCGAGAAAATACGAGGGAGGGTTCCTTAGATTACTTGGCGAGATTCAGTTAAGACGCGAGGAGATTGACAACGCTATCGATAACCTAAAAGAATCGATTCAGATTCTCGAAGTGGTGGGTAACCCCCGACAGCTCTGGCAGGCTCATGCTTCTCTCGCGTCGGTATTTGGCAAACTTGGGCGATTCAGTGAGGCACAGGAGCAGTGGTGTGCTGCAGCAGAAATTATCCGCAATACAGCAAGCGGTCTGTCAGATCTTGAACTCAGAGAAGGCTTTCTTAACGCCGAACCGGTACGAGAAATCCTTTCAAAAGCGGGAGGGTGAATATAAATAAAAGGGGTCACAATCTACGCTTGACTCTTGCGCGAAAAAGAAGACTGAGAAAAGAGAAAGATCGATTTTAAAGTCAAGGAACCAGAGTGGGGAGGGGGGACATCCTGAAATACTTAAATAACTCTTATAAGTAATATGTGGTAGATGGGCACGTCCATAAGAAAATAAGAAACTTGGCATGCCGGCAAAAAGCCGAGTCTATTGAACAGAGAAAACAAATGAAAAAAATAACGAGAAGGCGGTTTATCAGGGATACTGCCATAGCAGGAACCGCGATTGCCGCGGTCCCGACCCTGCTTATCAGAAAGGCCCCAGCGGCCTGGACGCCCGGGACAACTGTCCACCCCAATGTGGATAATCTGAAGGTCGTGGGGATAATCGATTCGGCCATGACCAGGGGAACCGAGACGGAAATTCCCTGGGCCCGCCAGGAGGAGCTGGTTGTCAAGGAAAGGGTCTGGGAGGGGATGGACCGCCTCGCCTGCGGCCTTACCGGCTTGAATGAACCTGAAAAGGCCTGGAACACCATATTTGTAAAACCTTTACGTAAATCCTGGTCAGACACCGTGGTTGCCATCAAGACAAACCAGATCGCAAAGCAGCACACGAGAAGCGCGGTCATGTCAAAGGTCTGCCATACCCTGGTCGATGTGGTGGGAGTGAAGGCGGGCAATATCCATATATACGATGCCTGCCACGGCGGGAGCATGCCAACCGACACCCCTTTTTCGGGTCTGCCCGAGGGGGTACTCATCGAAGGCCAGTGGGGAGGTTTCAGCAGGTCAGCCCCTGTTTATGGGCCATGGCCCAATGCCGGGGACACTTCCGACTGTCTCAAGCAGATTGCAGAGGGCGCGGTGGATGTCCTTGTAAACATCTCCATGTGCAAGGGGCACAGCGACAGGTTCGGCGGGTTCACCATGACAATGAAGAACCATTTCGGGACATTTCATCCCAGGCCCGGGCATCGCAGGGGCGGGTTCGAGTACCTCCTGGCCATCAACCAGACACCCCAGATCCTTGGCCCGATGGATTCAAAGACAGGGAAGGTCCTCTTCCCGAGGCAGCAGCTATGCATCGTGGATGCGCTGTGGGCCAGTGAATACGGCCCCGGGGGAGAACCCAACCACCAGCCCAACTTTATTGCCATGGGAGTCCTTCCACCGGTCGTAGACTATGTGGTGGCGACCCGGTTCAGGGCAGGCAAGATGGGATGGGGGGTAAACATGGAAGCTGCCACAAGAATGCTTACCGAGTTCGGTTTTTCAAAGTCGGACCTGCCAAGTGGCGGCCACATTTTCATGGTTTAGAAGACGATCCGCTTTTTAGGAGAAAACCTGCATGCACAGCAGCGTCCTGAATCAAAAAGGTCCTTTTCATAGGAAAACGGCAAGGGCCGCGCTCGTACTGTTGCTGCTTATTCTCTGCCAGTGTGCACGTTCCAATACAACCGCCCAACATCCATTCCTTCACGGACTCGATCTCAAGGGCTTTGAACAGAAAGGGCCCATGCTTGTCTACAATCGCCAGAACATCTTTGAATACATGAATGGCGAGGCCGAGAACTACCTGCCCAAGGGATTCAACCTTCTCTATGTGGGTAAATTTCTCGTCCAGGGCAAGGATGCGGAAATGGTAATGGAGGTCTATGACATGGGATCTCAAAAGGGGGCAGGGTCGATTTTCAGGGTTTACGCAAGGCCCCCGGGAGAGGCCCTTAAAGGGATAGGGGAGGGCGCCTGGAAAAGCAAATCCCGCTGCGTGTTCCACCGTGGCCCTTACTTTATTCGTGTCACAGCCGACCCGGCCGCCGGCCTTGACTTCCGGCCGTCACCCGAAGACATCGAAGCACTGGCCTGGGAGGCAAATCGGGTGCTTGGCAAATGTAAAGGGGTCTGCCGTTGACTCTTGAATTATTTTTTGATATTTTGGCCCCATGTCTAGGCTGTTAGGAATTCAATATCGAGATGCATCGTATCACGTGAGGTATGCGGAAACTACGGAGTGCAAGGGTTGCACCGTATAGATAAAGAAGGGACATCTCAAATGAACCGAGGAATGTTGCTGTTTGCCTGATAAGGCATTTGAGGAATGACACTCTGAAACAGGTAGGGGAACAATTTGGCATTAAAAAATATAGCACTGTCAGCAGTATTGTCGAAAGAGCAAAATATGAGATGAAAGCTGATAGGGGATTTAAAAAACGGATACAGAATTTAGCTGAAAACATTACCAAGAGTCAACGGCAGACCCCATCACATTCAACTTCTGAGACCCCTCCCGTCAGATCCCTGACGCGAGAAGATGGAAAGGAGAACGACGATGGAAATGTATGACCTGATACCCGATTACGGGCTTGAAAACGCTGGGCTCCACGATCTCGGGCAGGTGCATTGGAACCTGTCAACCCCCGGACTCTACGAATGTGCCGTCCGCAGATACGAGGGCCAGATCTCCCACCTGGGTCCGTTGGTGGTGAGTATGGGACAGCACACCGGGCGGGCTGCCAAAGACAAATACGTGGTGGATGAGCCGAAAACCACAAAGGACATCTGGTGGGGAAAAGTCAACGTAAGATATCCCGAAGAGAAATTCCATGCACTCCACAACCGCATGGTGGCCTACCTTCGAGGGAAGACCGTTTTTGTCCAGGACTGTTACGCGGGAGCCGAGGAACAGTTCCGCCAATCGGTTCGCATCGTCAATGAATATGCTTGGCACAACCTTTTTGTCCGCAACATGTTCATCCAGATGCCCCGGGATAGGAAAATGATCAAGCATTTCGTTCCCGACTTCACGGTGCTTCACTGCCCCAATTTCAACGCGGATCCTGACGAAGACGGAACCAGGAGCGGGACCTTCGTGGCCCTCCATTTGGGCAAGAAACTGGTACTCATCGGCGGAACGGCCTATGCGGGAGAAATCAAGAAATCCATCTTTACCGCCCTCAATTTTCTTCTGCCGGGGCGGGAAGTCCTTTCCATGCACTGTTCGGCCAACGTGAGCAAGAACGATCCCCGTGATGTGGCCATCTTCTTCGGTTTGTCAGGCACCGGAAAAACCACCCTTTCCGCTGACCCCAACCGGCTGTTGATCGGGGATGACGAACACGGCTGGTCTGACAACGGGGTGTTTAACTTTGAGGGAGGGTGTTACGCCAAGGTGATCAACCTTTCCAAGGAGGCGGAGCCGGAGATCTACGAGTGCACCAGGCGGTTTGGAACCATCCTGGAGAATGTCAGTCTGAAGCCCTCCATCCGGCGAGTCGATCTCGATGACAACAGCCTCACCGAAAACACCCGGGCCTCTTATCCTCTCTCCCACCTTACCAACATCGTCCCTTCCAAAATGGCGGGGCATCCGAGAACCATCATCATGCTGACGGCCGACGCCTTCGGGGTTCTGCCTCCCATAGCCAAGCTAACACCCGAGCAGGCCATGTATCATTTCATCAGCGGCTACACGGCGAAGGTGGCCGGCACGGAGAAAGGGGTTACGGAACCGGTAGCGACCTTCAGCGCATGCTTTGGCGCCCCTTTTATGGTGAGACACCCTTCTGTTTATGCCCGGCTCTTAGCTGACAAAATCGCCAGGCACCAGGCCACTTGCTGGCTCGTGAACACGGGCTGGACCGGCGGGCCTTACGGTACGGGTTCCCGCATGAAAATCCAGCATACCCGGGCCCTTCTCAATGCGGCCCTCAATGGCTCCCTCGAAGGGGTGGAGATGCGAATCGATCCGCTATTCTCTTTCCTGGTCCCGGCACAAGCCCCGTCCGTTCCGTCAGAAATCCTGAATCCCAGAAACACCTGGTCCAACTCGGGGGCCTATGATGCCCAGGCGAAAAAGCTGGCAGGTCTGTTTCAGGAAAACTTCGTCCAGTTCGAAGATCAGACGCCAAAGGAGGTATTGGGGGCCGGGCCGAAAGTGGCCTAAATTGGAAGGAAAAAAAGGGATCAAATCTACGCTTGCGTGCGCCGATTAAAACCGGCAGGAAGTAGGGACTGAAAGTGTTCTATGATGAAGGGCTGGCCACCCACATCAGCCCTGAGTCATGCACTGGTAATGGTAACATTGCCGGTGAAGCGTTGAAAAGGGAAAGTGCCCCGATGAATCGGGATGTTCCATACGCTGAGTATTGAGCCTCGTAAGAGATATGAGTCCAAGTGCCGATGTTCTTCATGAGTTGGGGGGGACATCCTTAAATAACTAAATAGCTCTATGAAAGTGGCATTAATACGGAAAGTGCTTAATGCCCCTTTTACTTCAGAAAACCTCCAACCTCGTTCGTAGGGGGTTAAAAAAACCTGCCCTTTGGAATCGTCCGAAAAGGGGGAATTCCACAGGGTGAATAAGGTTTTGCAAAGCTATCCATTATGCTGAATTTGAGTGGTTGAGATTTAAAAACCATCAATAAAAAA
>DATKYC010000403.1:0-3906 GCA_035528695.1 Acidobacteriota bacterium
ATTCTGGGCTGAAGGATTTGTGTATATCAACGTGGATGAAAAGTTCCGTCGAAGAAGGGCTCACTCGTTTCCTTGGGACAAACCGAAGGTTATTGTCAATGGTCATATCATCAGTCGTGGCCCATGGCGGATCGTGGCTTATCCGGATTCAGCCGGTTTAGTTTGTTATCAAAATTTCATTGGGATTTGGCCGAAAACAGATATCAATATCGAGGTGCTTTCAGCACTTGTTAATTCCCCCTTAGCTAATGCTGCGCTATTTTCAAAGGGTGGCAAGCGTGATAATCGAATTAGGGCTTTAGAGCAAATTCCTATACCATTAACACAGATGATCGATGAAAAAAGGATCACCTATCTTGCAAAGTATTATAAGGCACTTAGATCAAGCCTTAAGGAGGAAACGGTTGTGGGATCAAACATTCAAGATTGCTCTCAAACACTGATGGAAATGGACAGCCTTATTTTGAAAGCCTACGACCTACCTCCAAGACTTGAACGGAAATTGCTGGAGCTTTTTCGAGGACACCCGCGACCCGTTCCTTTTGATTTCCCTGATTATTTTCCGGAGGATTTTCGTCCCTGTATCCCGCTACATAAATATATCGAGATGGATTTGAAACAGGCAAGTGCAGGAGAACTTCTAAAGAGAATCACGCCCTTTGATTCCGAAGACATGCATGAATTTTTTATGGACATTGAGGCAAGGCAATCCTGATGGACGGATACCTTTTTGATACTAATGCCGTCAGTCCTCTTTGGAATGCGCGGCATCCTGAACATGATACTGTCAAAGCTTTTTTCGCAAGCGTCTCTCAATCCCCTGTCTGGCTATCCACTATTGTCCTTGCAGAAATAGAATACGGGATGAAGATAACCCCAGAGATGGATATAGATAGTCAGAATCAAGTCAGGCACGAAATGTCGAACCATCCCTTTATACTTGATATTGATAAGCATACCATTGGTCCCTATTCGGATTTACGAGCAGAACTGTTTAAGAAATTTTCACCAAGAGATCGCCGAGGAAGACTGACTGTAAAATGGCCGGAAGACCTTATTGAACGAACGAGCGCTAAGGAACTCGGTGTCCAGGAGAATGATATCTGGATAGCAGCACAGGCCATTCAATACAATTTGATACTGGTCACCGGCGATCATATGCAACGACTTGTAGACGTATCCGAAAACCTGGACTATTCCCTTCGAATCGCAAGATGGAAATAAAACCCCATTTGTGCCGTTTTCGTAAGGAGAAGCCACATGACTGACAACATTACTTGGGGGCTATATAACCCGCATCTCTTCCCGTAAATGAAGACTGAACTCGTCAGGGAAGGTAAGTGCTACAAATACGTGAACTGTCAGATAGTATAGAGGGTATATGAAGGAGTAAGAAATGCGCCAACTACTAGTAGAGTGCAGCGATCCCGGTCTTGTGGTATCGCTGGCCGAAGAGTTTGAGAACGTATTGCGGCACATAGACTTTTTCCAGGCCCAGGCCTTGGGCCGACAGCTTAATGACCTGGCTCAAGAGCTTGGCCCTGAATACGAGCAGGCCTGGGAGGGGTTTTGCTTAGAAACGCCTAATGACGGAGGCCACCCACCCTCCTTTGGCAACCGGGAGGCAATAGATGAGGCGCAGGTGAAGAAACTGCTGAGCCGGGCAGCGGAGAACGGTCTGGGCCAGTTCGAGTTGCGAGACACCCTGCTTCTTCCCCAGGGCGGAACGGCTCCAGAGACCCGTGAGCAGTATGTACGCGATCTGGCCGACACAATCCATGCGGCGGCCTGGGAGGAACTGGGGATATTTCAGATGCCAGTTGACCTGCCAGCTTCGATGGCAACCCACCGCCACCAACTGATGGAAGAATATGGAACGAATGTACTAAATGCACGGGCCAGCTATCCGACCGTAGGCCATCTCTGGGTTCAGGATTCAGTCAAGCGGGCGGAGGAGGCCTTTCGTGAAGTGAACACGAGATCCGAGTCCGTGATGGAATATGAACTTGCGCGCCTGGATCCGGCTAACATGGGTCCGGTTGAACGAATCCATTGGGCCGCACTGGCCGTCCGGCTGGGTAAAAGCGTAGAAAAGTGGATTATGGCTGCGGCCGAGCCGTTGACCTACCTATACAGGCAGGCAGCCCTGGCCTGGCTGCTCTGGACCGAATGTCGGGGCCAGGGTCCAGCACGCCTTTTCCTGACAAAGCGGCTGGAATCCATAATCGAACAGGCAAGCGAGGTCTATACTAATGATGGGGTGGACGCCCTGCGACTCCTGCACAACGATCTGCATAGCCCGCCATGGGGCGATCGTGACGATCTGATAGCAGGGAAGAAGGATACTGATGACAAAGGGACCCCTCTGGACAAATGACCGGTTTCGACTGGCATCGGTGGAGATCACACAACGCTGCAACAACCTCTGCCCCTATTGCGACCAGACAAAGGCCGAGCGGGACATGCCAGTGGCCCAGTTTGTTGCGCTACTTGATGAACTGATCTCAGAGGACGTTGGCTCGGTGGCCCTGGGTGGCGGTGAACCTACGCTCCACCCAGCTCTACCCGTGCTACTTGATGCCGCCCGCAAGCGGGGACTGCGCGCCGGATTAACTACAAACGCCCGCGATCCCGGACAGATAATGGCCCTTGCCGATTCAGGCCTGCTGTACAGCTTTGGCGTCTCGGCTGGCAAGGGAGAGTGGACCATTCTTGCAGCCCATCCCCGGGCTGTAATCAACCTGCTATTGCTCCGCAAGGGGCTGAAACAAGTGACAGAGTGGGCCGTGCAAGCTATTTTGCATAAGGCCGTTTGTCTGCTGCTTTTGGGCTATAAAGGTGCAAGACATGAATTCGTCCCGAGAACGGACGAACTATCGGACGCTTTCAGCCTTCTTACCCGACTGGGACAAAGATCAGGAGTAACTGTGGCTGCTGATGATTACACCCGCCGTCGGTTGGGACTTGCCGAGAACTGCGGGGAAGGGTTCGTGCGCATTAATCTTGACGGCTCCCGCGACATCTGCTGCTTCCCTTACTGCGAATATAGGGGGATCTTACGATGAAGATATAAACAACACTGAGCAGGCTGTAGCAATGCTCTAAAGATCAGATATATGACTTTCTACAGTTTAGAATAAATGGAGTATAACTGATGGATGAAAAAGGGATTATGATTCCTGTTGATCCTGTCAAAGAAAAGGATCTTTATGACCGATATTGTAGCCAAACTCTGGGGATTATGCGACACCCTGCGGCATAACGGCATTGACTATGGAGATTACATAGAGGAGTTACCTTCATCCAATAAAGCGTACAACAGATTGTCTCATTAAGGAGGTTATAAAAGGTTTATGCACGCTCTGCACTAACGTCCCCATCGATTTGTCCTATGATCCCGCTAAATATATTGTAACCGTTCACGGGTTCAGAGGTTCAAAGGTTGCATTCTTATCACCATACGTCATTTTGAAAACGTTTTGTACGGGAAAACCGACCGCTTCCACATCCCCACAAACCTGCCCGCCATTGCCGACCTCTTGGGATATGCCCGTTCCGTACATGACAGGCGAGGCAGGCGGGTCTGGAACATGGTATTTGACAATTATTCACCGGGCACTGTTCGCTGGTCACTGATCATTGCTTTCTAAACCTTGTATTAAGTAAATTTGTAACTATACTTAGCCACGTCACCTTCTTCATGACGATTGAGGTAGTATCTAAAACCATGACATCAGGATCCAAGAAACCAGGAGAGAAAATTCAGGAAAGGGACTCTTCTCTTCATGCCCCTATCGTTGATGGGGTATCCCATGCCGTAATGCTCGGTTGCGGGGAGACATATCTCGGACCTTTTGGCATATTCCTCCGGGCCAGCACGCTTCAGGTGGGGCTCCTGGCGACTCT